>JAFUXZ010000024.1 GCA_017470795.1 Paludibacteraceae bacterium | reverse complement strand
TTGTTCTTTTTCTTCTTTTTTCCGTTGTTCAGTTTCTCCATCTGCTGCTTTTCCTGCAAGAGTTGCCCCTGCGAAATCAGCTGTACGCCGTCTGACGCCAAATCGACCGCTCCATCTGTCAGTTCATACAGATCCTGAAAAATTTTTGCATCGTCAACTGTATCCAGATTCCATAGCAGGTAGTCGCGTTTCATCTGGTTTGCCACATCAACAGCCATCTGCCGTCTGACTTCGGGGTCGCCCTGCTGTCTGATTCGTTCGATGGATGTTGCAATCAGGCGGCCGTAGTGTGCACGTCTGATGTGCGACCTGGTCATGCTCAACCGCTCCGGAGCGCGGAGCAGGTCGTCCGGTTCCGGCCTGCCATAGGGATAGTCCACATCTAACTGATAGTTGGACATCAGAGCCAGATGATCCCACAGTTTTTTGTTCAGTTCTTCATTTTTCTGCTGCTCCGGAAAGAGGCTTGCCATCACTCGTATGATACTTTGGGCGCACCGGTTACGCTCTTCCCTGTCCTCAAGGGTCAGGGCATGCTCTACCAGATGCTGAACGTTTCGTCCGTATTCGGGCATGATGAGTTTTTCTTCAAGCGTCGGATATTCCATGCCGATATTATTTTTTGCGTAGCAGATAAATCATGGTCGGGAAGTGGTCTGAATAACCATTGAGCCACACGCCGCCGGAGTGAGTCCGCTTGGGAGCTCCTTTATAGCGGCCGTCCTGCTGGATGAGAAATTCGGGATTGAACACTTCCGGTTTCCAGAATGTCCACTTGGTGTAGTCACCATGTGCCATTGGCTCGGAAATGATGATCTGGTCGAAGAGATCCCAGTTGTTGTTGTACAGCAGGGTGCCGATACCGCGGTCAAGCATTTTCCACATGGTGTTGTAATAGCCCTGCGGCTTCACGTCGTTCTTGTTCTTCTTTGCATCAAGGACTTCTGCCGTACTGGCATTGAAGGGGTCGTCATTCAGGTCGCCCATGATGATGATACGCGCATCGGACTCCCGCTGATAGATGCTGTCACAAATCTGACGGCACAATGCCGCTGCTGCCTTACGGCGCGGACGCGAGTATTCTTCTCCGCCATAGCGCGACGGCCAGTGATTGACGATAAAATGGACTTTCTCACCCAGCAGATAGCCTGACACGAGCAACTCATAGCGTGTGTATACAATTTCACCATCGATATAGAGGGTATAGCCTTTGGTGTTCGTGGGCTGAAAGTAGTCGGGGTTATAGAGCAGCCCGACATCCACGCCACGCCGGTCGGGTCCTTCAAGCAGAATCGGTACATAGTTACGGTCTGCAATGGCCGGCTGTGCCACCAGGTCTTGCAGACACCCGATATTCTCCACTTCGGATACACCGAGCACCATCGGGCCTATGGGCGTCTTGTCGATACCCATCTGCGAGATGGCATAGGCCATATTCTTCAGTTTCGCATTATACTTCATGCCTGTCCAGTGGTATGATCCATCGGGCAGGAACTCCTCATCGTTTTTATTCGGGTCGTTGATTGTGTCAAACAGGTTCTCAAGATTGTAGAAGCCGATACAGGCCAGCGAATAGTTGCCCTTCGGAGCCTGCTCGTCAGCATTCTTATTCTTCTTGGCAGCTACCGGCATGCACGCAAGCATGAGCATGGCAGCCATGACGAACAAAGAGACGTGTTTTTTCATTTTGTCCTGATAAGATTAGTAAAGTCCGTTATGCGGCAGAGATTCTCCGTCATGCCATACTGCCAAACGGCAATCTCCGCCATTGGTGCAAAGATACGTATTTTCACCCATCGCACAAGGGGATACAAAGTTTTTGCGCCACAGCATGACGCGACATACCGGCAGCACAGCAGCGGAGAGAGATGAGGACACCGAAACGACGGGGACACACAAATCTGCCGGATGATGCCAGACACAAAGACTGCCTGCCGCCTGCAACGACAGCAGCAACAGAGCGGAAGCATGCATGCGCACCGGAGCCGTTGGCACCATGCAGCCGGTTTCGTTCCCGGACATCTGCGCCAACCGCTTCAGATTGCGGCATCGGATTGCCGTACACGCAGCCACAGGGCAACAGACGAGCACAATGGTCACGCATCCTCATTTCTGGCGGAAATGCCGACAAGTAAACCTTTCGGGCGAAAAAGCCACAGGAGTATCTTAACACCTTTGCGTCATCAGATTAAAAATCCTAAATTTGCAGATTGATTTGCCAATAGTTCACGATTTTTTATGAAGACCACTTTACTCCGTAAGCTCGCTTTGTGCTGCCTGATAGCAGCCGGGAACCAGATTTTTGCTGAAGAAAGCGAACTGATACAGCAGATATACGTCTACCACCAGACGGACACCGTTGACCGATATGTTTACTACTACGACACGACGGGCAACAAAATTCTCGAATTGCGGCAGTATGTCATCAACAATCAGTCTTACAACAAGAACGTGTCTACCACAGAGTGGATCTATGACGAGCAGGACCGCTGCGTGATGCAGCGCATGCAACGATGGATTGGCAACAACAAATGGCAGATTACACAGGAGACGTCATCGGTCTACGACGCCGACGGACAGATTACGGAGCAGGTTCAGACCAAGTTCAACAACGGCGATGAGATAGAGAAGACACGAATCATGAACGCATACTCCCCCAGTGGGCAGCTGCTGACCTACACGCTGTCGAAATACGACGACTCAACGGAGGTATGGACAGACATGCTTCTGAAGACCTATTACTACACTGACGACGTCACCCTGCCCGATTCGGTGGACGAAATCGGCATGGACACAACGCGGACACGCTTTGTCTACGACACGCTGTCACGGCCCGTGATGCAGGAACTCCTCGTCATGCAGGACAGCCAGTGGGTCAACCAATACCAGTACATATGGTTTTACACCGACGACCAGCTCACCTATCAGACCATCAAGCAGTGGGAAGAGGTCAACGGGCAGTATCAATGGGTCAACAGTCAGAACACGGTGTACGAATATGA
>JAFUXZ010000227.1 GCA_017470795.1 Paludibacteraceae bacterium | reverse complement strand
TTCTTTGCTGTATTCTTTTCCGGGACGGAAGCACGGGCCGATGGTGGCACCTGCGCGCAGGTACTTGAATCTCGGTTCAAACATGATGGGCTTGAAGCGGTCGTAGTCAATCTTCCCTTTTTCGTCAAGCAGGGCTTCTTCGACGTGTGTATCAATGATGCGGCATATCAGCAGGCTGATTTCGTCAGTCTGGTATGTGTCTGCCAGTTCGCACTCCATAGATACGGGAGCTTCAGTCAGGACGGGAGCACCTGATTCGCCCAACCTGTAGGCAAAAACGCGGCTTTTGTCTGTCTTCTTGCCACTTATGCTGCCTACATAGTCGGCTCGTGACAACAATGATTCATCGACCAGACTGATGGACAATCGTTTTGTCTGATTGATTCCGCGGCAGGTCTCGTGAGTCATGTCAACACTGAGCGTAATCATGTTGCTTTCGGCAATGCCTACCCATGCAACTTCAAACCAGTTGGGTTTCCCGTCGACCATAGCACCCACGACTACAATCGGGGTAGGGAAGGCGGCGTTGTAAACCCCAATACTTTTCTGTGACATATCAATGTGTGTTCTTGTTAGTATGATGCTTTCAGATGGCTCTTAGCCGTTGTACCATGTGAAAAGGTCGGCTCCCGCTGCTGTTTCAAAATTGCAGCGTACAATCCCCAAATCGTACAGGGCGTTGCCGAAGGGGGTAAAGCGGCTCCGGACCCATACCTGATTGTCATCCATCAGGTGAAACATGAATTTCTGCTGATTGACGGCCGTTGGCGCCAACAGAGCTGCTCGCATGCCACGCATGAACCAGTCCGGAACAGGCAGCGTTGCGTCCCGTTGACGTTTGTCTGTGAAGAAATCTTCCAGCGGCTTCTTCTGCGGATGCGGTGTGCCTTGGTTTTGCCCGTAGCCACAGGCAATGACAAGCCTTAGCTGCTCTCCTTGCCGAAGTTCGTAGGCGTCCTTGATGTTTTTGAAGGTCAGCGCCACCCAGCACGTGTTCAACCCAAGAGTTTGCATCAGCAGAACCAGCCGTTGTCCATAGTAGCCAACGGGTATGTCATATTGTTGACCACGTGGTGCAACGAGGACAAGATAATTGTTCACCCCTTCAAACTGGCCGTACTTGAAGATGCCGGTGGAGAAGGCCTTGGGCTCATTGCGAACAAATTGAATATGCAGTCCGCTCTCTTTGTTGTATTGCTCGATGTGAGACAGGATGACATCAATCTTGTCGTCTTCAATGGGGCGATCTTGATAGCGTCGTACGGAGTGACGTGCTTCGATGGCTTCTTGTAGCGTCATGTGATATGTGCGTTTATGGACAATCGGGTGTGCCCTTGCAAGCGGTTGACGATTTTATCATCTTGAGGGCTTGTGCCAGCTGATCGGGACAGGATGTCGATTTATATCCGCATCGGATGCCGTCAAGCTTTTGGATTACATCATCAATGTGTGAGCCGATGACCAGTGCACTGATTCCCTGAAGATTCCCGTTGCATCCGGCAACAAAGTGGACGTCACGGATGATGTCGCCCTCAACGTCAAGTTGAATCTGGGTGCTGCATGTCCCGTGTGTGTCGTACGTATACTTCATAAAGCGTTTCGTGCAAAAAAGTATGTTTGCACAGCAAAAGTATGTATAATATGGCGCCTTTGCAACCCCGTGTTCAGAAATGCAGGACTTTGTGCGCGATGGAGAGCCGAGGGAGAAATCAGGCGGAATGGCAACAGTCTTTGTTGTGCCCGGCGATGTGACAATCCGTGTGGCTGCATTGTTCGCTAATGGGGCAGTCTTCACACCCGGCGTCGGTCGAGTGCGTATGATGCTGCCGGCGAAACAGCCTCCAGATGACTGTTGTCACGACAATCAGCAGGGTCGTATAAGTTGCAATCTCTTGCCACATGTTGCTCCCGAGTTTTTTATGGCCTATAACAGACAGCCAATCTGCCATACAGCAAAGCACACCATCCATGCAAGGCCAATGTTGTAGACCACAGAGAACCACATCCAACCTCGACCTGCCTCTCTGCGAATAGCCGTTACGGCCGCGATGCACGGCACGTATAGCAGGATGAAAAGCAGGAAGGTATATGCCCTCAAAGGAGTGAAGAAGCGCTTCCCGTCAGCGTCGGTAAGTGTCTGCACATGTTCTTTCAGAGTGGCCGATTGTTCGTCTAAATCGTCCTGGTTGACGTATAGTACTCCCAGTGTGCTTACGACCGTCTCTTTGGCTGACAGCCCGACCAGCAGACTGACTCCCATGCGCCAGTCGAATCCGAGGGGGCGAACCACAGGTTCGACAGCGTGGCCAATCTGTTGGATATAACTTGGCGGCGGGGTCTGTGTGGACTCAAGGTTTTTGTCCGGCCGTGGGAAATAGCCCAATGCCCAGATGATGATGCTGGCAAAGAGAATCACTGTTCCCATCTTTTGAAGATACTGTACGGACTTGTCCCACATGTGGATCAGCGTGTTGCGGACTGTGGGAATCCGGTAGGGCGGAAGTTCCATGACGAACGTGTCGGTTGCCCGTTTGAATTTCACCTTGTCGAGTATGAAGGCGGTGATGATGGCAAACAAGATTCCGATGAGATACAGGCTCAGAAGCACTGCTCCCTGGTTGCGCTCAAATAGTGCTCCGACAAAAAGCAGGTACACCGGCAGACGCGCAGAGCAACTCATAAAGGGAATGGTGATGATGGTCAGAATCCGGTCTTTCCGGTTCTCCAGTGTGCGTGTGGCCATAATGGCCGGAACGCCGCAGCCGAATCCGATGATGTAGGGGATGAATGACTTGCCGTGCAGGCCGATGCGGTGCATTAACTTGTCCATCAGGAAGGCGGCGCGGGCCATGTAGCCGGTATCTTCCAAAATGGAGATGAAGAGATAGAGAATCAGGATGTTGGGCAGGAAGACCAGGACGCCGCCGATGCCCGAGATGATTCCGTCTGTCAGCATGTCGGTGAACATCCCGGGTTGCATGACGTCTTTCAGCCAGTTGTTGAGCATGTCAACACCGCTCTCAATCCATGCCTGCGGGTAGGCTCCCAGCGTGAAGGTGGCCTGGAACATAATCCACAAGAAGGCGATGAGCACCGGAAAGCCCAGCCAACGATGAGTGAGTATGGTGTCAAGGGCGTATGCGAGTCGTTTTTTTTCAGACTTGCCATGCGTGAGTGTCTCATTCAGTGCTCCCCGTATGAAACCATATTTCAGGTCGGAAACGACGGACTGAATGTCTTGTCCATAGATGCGCTCGAGGTGTTTTTGCTGCTCGTCAGCAAGGTGTCTTATGTCATCATAGTTGGGCAACTGACACATGCGCTCATGCATCAGTCTGTCATTCTCAATCAGTTTGAGGGCAGCATACCGGCTGTGGTAAGCCGTGCTGACTTCAGGATTCTGATCTAGAGGCTGTCGCACAATCTGAATGGCACGCTCCATGTCACTTCCATAGTTGATGTGGATATGTTTGCGATTGCCTTCGGGATGCTCATAGGTGCTGACGATAGCTTCGAGAACATCTTGTATGCCCTGTCCTGTCCGTGCTACCGTAGGGACAATCTGAAACCCAAGCATGGAGGACAGTGCTTTCACGTCGAGTTGATCTCCCTTATCTTCAAGTTCGTCATACATGTTGAGGGCCATGACGATACTGAGATTTTGATCAATGAGTTGTGTGGTGAGCAACAGATTCCGTTCCAGATTGCCAGCATCGACGATGTTGAGGACGAGGTCGGGGTGCTGATTGGTGAGGAAGTCGCGTACGTACAGTTCTTCAGGTGAGAAGTCGGTGAGCGAATATGTGCCGGGCAGGTCGACAAGGTTGATGGTGTATCCGCGATGACGGAAGATACCAATCTTGGCATCAACTGTCACTCCGCTATAATTGCCGACTTTTTCGCGCAGACCGGTTGCGTAGTTGAAAAACGATGTCTTGCCACAGTTGGGATTGCCGACGAGGGCAACGGTAATTTCGTGGTGCAGAACGTCCACCTCGTGCCGGATATGTTCTTCGATGGTGCCGTGATACAGGTTGTCGGGGTGTGCATCTTCCTGCATGCTGACCACCTGAATGCTCTTTGCCTCAGCGCGACGCAGGGAGACGTGACAGCCCATCACCTCATATTCGACAGGATCCTGAAGGGGGGCATTCTTGATGACATTGACGGTCTGCCCGCGCACAAAACCCATCTCAAGCAGACGGTGTCTGAATCCTCCGTGCCCGGTCAGTTTGACGATGATGCAGCGTTCGCCGGCTTTAATCTGGTCGAGGGTTAGTGTGGTGACGGGTTCGTTGGATTGCATGGTCGGTGGTCTTTTCGTGCTGATGCAGTGTGCTGACTCTACGCTGTGTTAGACTATGCAAAGGTACATGTTCGTCCACTTGTTGTCCATCCCTATTTTTAGGGATACACGATGTGTGAGACGGAGCCGTTCAGTTCAGTTGTCTTGTTGCTGCATCAGCCGGTCGACCAATATCGGCACACCGACGGCGGCCCGTTCGCAAATCTGTTCGACGGGGCTGCCAATGCCGGAGGTGTCAATCGGATTCGGATCTACGATGTAGACAGGAACGCCGGCCTTGACGTAGCGGAGCAGTGATGCGGCGGGGTAGACATTGAGCGAAGTGCCTATCACGATGAAGATGTCGGCAGTGGACGCAATGTCACAGGCTTTCGGAAAATTGGGTACTCCTTCGCCGAAGAAGACGATGAAGGGGCGGAGCAGTGACCCGTCAGGATGACGGGCATCGGGCTGTTGCTCCCAGCCGTCGAGGTCGACGGCATCCGTCTCGTCAATGCTGCTGCGCAGTTTGCATAACTCGCCATGGAGGTGCGTGATGTGGGTGCTGCCGGCTCGCTCGTGCAGGTTGTCAACGTTTTGTGTAATTACTTCAACCCTGTATTGCTGTTCAAGCCGTACGAGGGCCAGGTGTCCGTCGTTGGGCTGGCAGGCGAGCATCTTTTGCCGGAGGCTGTTATAGAAGCGGATGACTTTCAGGCGGTCGTGCTGTATGGCTTCGGCGGTGCAGATTTCTTCAATCGGCACATTGTCCCACAGTCCGTTCCCTCCTCTGAAAACGGGTATCCCACTATCGGCCGACATGCCGGCTCCTGTGAATACGACGATGCGTTTCATACTGTTGTTCCTACTTTGTCTGCGCAGCAGTTGGCGTACCTGATGCTACTTCCCGTCTTGCCGCGGATAGTCGATTGAGTAGTGGAGCCCGCGGCTCTCGTGGCGCTCCATGGCCTGTCGGGTGATGAGGTAGCCGACGTTGATCATATTGCGCAGTTCGCACAGCTCGCGTGTGGCCTTGACTTTCTTGAAGAGCCGTTCGGTTTCTTCATAGAGAATGTCGAGGCGGTTCCATGCGCGTGTAAGACGGAGGTTGCTGCGTACGATGCCGACGTACGCCTCCATGAGTTGGTTGACTTCTTTCATGCTCTGCGTGATGAGTACGCGCTCTTCGTTCGAGATGGTGCCTTCGTCGTTCCACTCGGGTATCCCTTCTTCGATGTCGTAGCGGTCCATGACGCTCAGGGCATGCTGTGCTGCTGCATCAGCGTAGACGACGGCTTCGATGAGTGAATTGCTGGCCAGCCGGTTGCCCCCGTGCAGGCCGGTGCAGGAACATTCGCCTACGGCATAGAGCCGGCGGATGCTGCTCTGCGCGTCAAGGTCGACCTGTATGCCGCCGCACAGGTAGTGGGCTGCAGGGGCTACGGGGATGTAGTCCTTTGTGATGTCCACACCGATAGAGAGGCACTTCTTGTAGATGTTGGGGAAATGGTGGCGGGTCTCGTCTGCGTCTTTGTGTGTCACGTCGAGGTAGACGTGGTCTTCACCCCGGGTTTTCATCTCGTTGTCGATTGCACGGGCCACAATGTCGCGTGGCGCGAGTGAAAGGCGAGGGTCGTACTTCTGCATGAATTCCT
>JAFUXZ010000226.1 GCA_017470795.1 Paludibacteraceae bacterium | reverse complement strand
TAAAAAAAACACTACCTTTGCAGTCCGAAAATTTACCGATACGTAGAAGTAAAATCACTAAAAACAAAGAGAATCATGATTGTAGTACCTGTAAAAGAAGGTGAAAACATCGAACGCGCTCTCAAGAAATTCAAACGCAAGTTTGAAAAGACCGGAGTGGTGAAAGAGCTCCGTCGCCGTCAGCAGTTTGACAAACCGTCGGTGATCAAGCGCGCGCAGATGATGCATGCCGTCTATGTTCAGCACATGAAGCAGAACGAAGAGTAATCATATTTATATAGAGGCGCAGTCTCTGGCACGAGAGACTATGTGTGTATACTGCGTCGGTTAACCCATAAACGAATAGAGCATTATGGATCTTATTAAAGTAGCAGAACAAGCATTTAAGCAGGGTGAGTCAAAACAGTTCCCAGCCTTTCAGGTAGGTGATAATGTGACGGTGGCTTATCGTATTGTTGAAGGAAGCAAGGAACGTATTCAGGAGTATCGTGGCGATGTGATTCGCATCAGCGGTGGTGAAGGTCAGAAGCGTTTTACCGTTCGCAAGATATCGAACAACATAGGTGTAGAGCGTATCTTCCCGTTGGATTCACCTTATATTGACAATATCGTGCTTAAAAAACATGGTAAGGTACGTCGCGCCAAGCTGTACTATCTGCGCAAACTTACCGGTAAGAAAGCCAAGATTCAAGAACGTCGCGTTAAGTAAGTTGGGGCGAAAGGATGTTGATTCTGTCGGCCGTTCATCGGTTGCAGAATCGCATCTGGAACTTCGCCAAAGCAAAGCATATCGAAAGAAGGACAGACATTACGCCTGTCCTTCTTGCTTTGTGTCAGATGAGAATGCTTTATGATGGTGTTGCTCTCATGCAGGCAGCGCCCTCATGACGTCATGAGGCCCCCTTCTGAGCGTGGCTTGCAGCCCTGGCACTGACACCGACGGTGATTCGACGGGGAGTAAAACGGCTCAAGAAGATGGATAGCCGGTTCTGCCAGCCGTGGACAGCAGTCGTCTTGCCTTTTAAGAGACTCCGATAGCCGTACACAGCCACGTCATGCGCTGTGGCGGTATGCAGCAGCGGGGCATTAAGGAGCGAACGCGTCATGCCGGGACGTGCATAGAATTTTGTGTCCGTAACTCCCGGACAGAGCGTCATGACGCGTACGCCATAGTCCATCATCTCATAATCAACGGCCTCAGACAAACTCTTCACAAACGCTTTTGTTGCTGCATACATAGCCATGTGAGGAATGGGCGTAAAGGCCGCGATAGAAGCCACATTCATGATGATGCCACTCCCGCGTTGCTTCATCTGACGAGCAAAACTGTGCGTGAACAGGGCAAGGGTTTCGACGTTCAGATGCAGCATGTTGGCCTGCTGCTCCCAACTGAGACCGGTGAATTCGCCCGACTGGCCATATCCGGCACAATTGACCACGCAGTCCGGAATCATGTTGCGCTGCTCTAACGAATCAAGGAGGCTCTGCGCCTGCTTGAGATCACTTAAGTCGCAAGCGTAATAGGTCGCTGGAACAGGCGTCTGAGAACATATCTCTTTCAACTTCTGCTCGTTGCGGGCAACTAAGACAAGCTGATAACTGTCTGCCGCAAAAAGGCTGACGAACTCGCGTCCGATGCCTTCTGTCGCACCTGTGATGAGGGCTGTTTTCATGGTGTGGGTGATTGTTGTTTTTTAAGCGAGAACCGCTCATGCAGCAGTAAGTGTTGCATGAGCGGTTTCTCTGTGATAATTGATGATGCTGACATTTGCCTGTCGGCCGAATCAGTCAGAAACAGGCGGATGCAGATACTTACTCAACAATGGTCGTCCAGCCGTAGTTGTCAGGCTCTTCACCATATTGTATCGCACGCAGGCGGTTGTACAACCGGGTGCAGACCTCACCGGGCTTTCCGTCAGGGCTGAAGACATACTTCTTGCCCGTGTCGTAATCGTCGATTCGTGATATGGGCGAGATAACGGCTGCGGTCCCGCATGCTCCTGCCTCTTGCATTTCGGCAAGTTCTTCAACGGGAATGTGCCGCTGCTCCACCTCCATGCCCATGTCTTTGGCCAGTTGCATCAGACTCTTATTGGTGATGCTGGGCAGTATGCTGGTCGACTTCGGAGTGACATAGCTGTTGCCTTTGATGCCGAAGAAGTTGGCCGCTCCGCACTCGTCGATGTATTTCTTTTCTTTTGCGTCAAGATAGAAGACATTGCTATAGCCCATGTCATGGGCCTTCTTGTTAGCAAGGAGAGACGCAGCATAATTGCCTCCTACCTTGTATGTCCCGGTGCCGAGTGGGGCAGCGCGGTCATACTCGCGCATGATGACGAAAGGTGTGGTCTGGAATCCGCCTTTGAAGTACGGACCGACCGGAGTGGTGAAGAGGATAAACTCATACTCGGCGGCAGGCTTGACGCCTACTTGCGGGCTCATGCCTATCAGAAGCGGACGGAGGTAGAGCGAAGCTCCGGATTCATATGGCGGAACGAATCGTAAGTTCTCTTTAACTGCAAGAATCGCGGCCTCGCAGAATTTCTCGATGGGGAGAGGAGCCATCATGATGCCTTCGCAGGTGCGATAGAGGCGTTTGGCATTCTCATCCATGCGGAACAGGCGAATCTTCCCGTCTTTTCCTCTGAACGCTTTCAGGCCTTCAAAAGCTTCTTGACCATAGTGCAGGCATGTCGCCGCGATGTGCATGCTGATTGTTGTGTCTTTCGTGATGCGGAGCGGACCCCATTGGCCGTCTTTGTACGTGCAACGGATGTTTACATCAGTAGGTACGTAGCCGAATCCAAGTGAACTCCAATTGATGTCAGGTTGTTCCATAATTTTATTAGATGTTTGATAGGTTAGTTGGTCACCTTTTCTTTCAGGCGAGTAAAGGTATGGATTTTTTTTGTAGCACTGCAAAAAAGTTTATGTAGTCCGCACGAATTCAGCCCGTTTAACTCTGAATGGTTTGCAAATAGGGGAGCAAAGTGTTCCACAAATGCCGGATGCGTCTGTCGTTGCCGTCTTCTTCGTCGACCTGTGGCAACTCGTCTTCAGCATAGCAGATGGAGAAGTCGTACAGCGAACTGCCGGACGTGGCGTTCAGCGATGTCACATAACCGATTTTGCAGTCGGCATCGGTGTTCAGGAGCAGGTGCGTCGTGGGGATGCTTCTTGCGTCAGAGAAGTTGATGACACAGTCAAAATGCATCTCCTGAAGGGCTTGTATGACGGCTTTTTTAGGGCGCATCATGAAGTCGAGGTCAGCCCTGCATATCAGGTTAAATGTGGGCAGGATGGGGGAGTTGATAATCTTCTTGTCTGCATAGCCCCATGCGACAACGCGCTTACGCGCCTCCTGCAGGTCAACGATGATGTTCTTGATGGCTTCATTCCTCTCCATGGCATCGCTGTCGAAGATGAGCATGATGTTTTTCATCTTCTTATAATTGATGAAGCGTTTTGAGCGTGGCCGGACATGTCGTACAGCGTGTTGCAGACCATATTCTTGTAGCGCGTGAAGCATCATGTATATGAGGGCTATGTAAGCGTTGGGAGTTGCTGAGGTTCTATTGTTGTCCAATCATCAGTAGGAAATCTTCTTCACTGATGATGCTTATTCCGAGCGTTTTCGCCTTCTCAAGTTTTGCCGGTCCCATGTTGTCGCCGGCAAGGATGAAGTCGGTTTTTGAGGTAACACTTCCGGTGTTCTTTCCGCCATGCTGTTCAATCATCTGCTTGTATTCGTCGCGGCTATGGCTGTGGAATACGCCGCTGACGACGATGTTCTTGCCGGCTAGTCGGTCGGATGCAACGGCAGTCTCGGCGTGAGTCTCCATTTGCAGCCCGTATGCTTTCAGACGGTCAACGATTTCACAGTTGGCGACTTGCCGGAAATACTCGCAGATGCTTTGGGCAATTTTCTGTCCGATACCGTCAATGGCAGCCAACTGTTCCTGACTGGCATTTCTGATGGCATCCATGGAGCGCATGGCGCGGGCGAGTTGGCGCGCGGTGGTTTCACCGACAAAGCGGATGCCAATGGCATATAAGACACGCTCAAATGGTACTTGGACAGATTGCTCAATGGCTTTTCTGATGTTATGAGCCGACTTGGCCCCCAGTCGTTCCATTCTCGCCATGGAGGGCACGGTGAGTTCATATATGTCGGCGATGTTGTGCAGCATGCCGGCATGATACATCATCGTGATGGTTTCGCTTCCCAGTCCGTCAATGTTCATCGCACGGCGGCTCACGAAGTGTTCCATCTTCCCGATTTGCTGCGGAGGGCATCCGCTGTCGTTTGGACAATAGTGTGCAGCCTCACCATCGTATCGTATCAGCTCGGTCCCGCATTCGGGGCAGCGCGTAATGAATCCGACTTCTGCTCCCATCATGAAACTGCGTGCTTCCACGTCTACCCCCGTGATTTTCGGAATAATTTCACCTCCCTTTTCGACATACACCATGTCACCTATGTGCAGGTCAAGTTGGCGGATGATGTCGGCATTGTGAAGCGACGCGCGTTTGACTGTCGTCCCCGATAACTGGACAGCGTCGAGGTTGGCAACGGGCGTGATGGCACCTGTCCGGCCAACTTGGAAGCTGACGGAGTTCAGGCGTGTCAGTGCACGTTCGGCTTGGAACTTGTAGGCAATGGCCCATCGGGGTGATTTGGCCGTCAGCCCGAGTTCTTCCTGCTGACGCAGGGAGTTTACTTTCAGGACGATGCCGTCGGTTGCGACAGGGAGATTTTTGCGCTCGGTGTCCCAATAGTCGATATACGCCATCACTTCTTCGATGGAGTGACAGCATCGGATGTGTTCAGAAATCTTGAATCCCCATTGGCGTGCTGCGAGCAGGTTGTCGTAATGTGTGTCACACGGCAGCGTGTCGCCCAGTACGTAGTACAGATATGAATCTAACTGCCGACTTGCGACAACGGCCGGATCCTGCTGTTTGATGCTTCCGCTGGTGGCGTTGCGCGGATTGGCAAAAAGGGGCTCTTCTTGTTCGGCACGCTGTGCGTTCAGCTGCTCGAAAACGCTCCATGGCATCAGAACCTCCCCGCGCATCTCCAACCGTTCAGGGTAGTTTCCGTGCAGCCGGAGGGGAATGCTGCGGATAGTGCGTGCGTTGGCTGTGATATCATCGCCCTGCTGCCCGTCGCCGCGTGTGACGGCGCGTGTCAACAGGCCGTCATCGTACCAAAGCGATATGCTTGTCCCGTCAAATTTGAGTTCGCAAACCACATCGAATGCTTCGCCTCCGAGACCGCGGCTGACGCGTTCGTACCAGTCGCGTATCTCGCTTTCTGAATAGGTGTTGGCCAGTGAGAGCATCGGGTAGCGGTGTCTGACGTGTTGAAATTCGCGCGTCAGGTCTGACCCGACCCGTTGCGTTGGTGAAGCAGCGTCATAAGCCTCCGGATGTCTTGATTCCAACTCTTGCAAGCGATGCATCAAACGGTCAAATTCCTGGTCGCTGATGGTCGGATTGGAACGCACGTAGTAGTTGTAGTTGTGCAGTTCAAGATCGTGTCGCAGTTGCTGTATCTCGTCAAGTTCGGACATGAGCGGTAATGAGTGTTGTGGATGCTTGTCTGTTGAGGCCGGATGTTCTGATGCGTCAGTTGACAATCAGTTTTTGCTGTATGCGCGTCTGATACCCATAGACATCAATGATGTACACACCGCCGGGAAGCAGGGCTTCAGTCGTGTATTCCGTGCCGCTGAAGCGGTCTTGCAGAACCAGTTGGCCGCTTGGTGTGTAGATGCGTACGTGGCAGGTTTCTGCATTCTGGTTGTTGATTTGAATTTTGTTGCCTGTGCGTTTGATGCGGATACCGTGCTGAAGCCTGTCGGCAAGTGCTGTGCTGCTCCGGCCGAGATGCAGGGCCACCAATACGGGGTCGTGATCGCTCGACCTGAACATCGTCTCGTCGTTTGACTTGTCGTATGTGTAGTCGTCAGATTCGTCCGAATTGATGTGATACGCCGCCATGCCGGCCACCTGCGGCAGCATTTCTGCAGACACCAGAGCGTGGTCCAGATATCCTGCTTGCCCGCGGAAGACGTAGCTGTATGACGAGTCGGCATGAAAATAGCGGTGCAGGTCTGTCATGCCGGCGTTGGTGAGCGTCATGATGGGGTCTTCTTTCGCGTAGGCATTCAGATCACCCATGATGAGGATGTCCGGATCTATGTATTTCAGGCTGTTGTAACTGCTGACTACCGACTGTGCCTCGAGGGTACGTGTGTAGTTGAAGATTCCTTGTCCGTCGCCCTGATCGGCGTCTTGTCCATATCCGGTTCCGCTCTTGGCTTTGAAGTGGTTGATGCTGAAAATGAACTGCTCACCGGTCATGTTGTCGGTGAAGACCTGCATCTTCTTCCGATTCTGAACCGATTGGTTGTTCTCGCGCAAGACTCCGTAGGGTTTCACGCGGTCAGAGCAATAGACGTATCCGGCCTTTGTATATGTCCCGTTGGCAGATTTGCCGTCGTTGATGTAGGTGAAGTTTCGCCCCAGTGCATCTGTCAGCCCCTGAGCCAGTTTGGCCAATGCTCCCTGTCCCTGTTCAATCTCGACAAGGCCATACAAGTCGGCATTGCAGGCAACGAGGGCCTTGATGATTTTGCTGTATTGTCGGGCTTGCTGTGCGGCACTTGACGGACCCATGCTCCCCGAACCAAGATTCTCAACTAAGAAGTATTCGAGGTTCATTGCACATACGACGAGGGTGCTGTCGTCCGTATTCAGGTCGGGTCGTGTTGCCAGGTCTGCACGGGTGTTGCCCACGAAGGTCTGCGTGCCGTCGGCGGTCAGTGAGCTGGTTGAGTTGACGTATGCCTGAAGTCCGTCGATGCGTTCTCCGTTGCGGTGATAGCCGCTCACGCCATTCAGCCGGATGGTGCCGGTGGAGTTGTTCGACACAATGGTGTTGTATTCAACACTCGAAGGGAGAGCCTGGTTGGTCGGGCTCATGATGCGTCGCGGACTGACGGTCAGGTAGCCGCCATAGTTGTTGCAGACGTAGAACGGGACGTCAAACCTGACCACCTTGCCTACGTTTGACGACAGGCTGCCGGCTTTCCATGTCGCCGGATTGTCAATATGTACGATGGTCTGGGCTGATACGGCAAGAGCTGCTGCAAGTGCAATAAAGACCGCGATTCTTTTCATGCTGATGATACTTTTGCAGCAAAGTTAATGTTTGTCGCTGATTTAGACAAACATGTATTCCAAAAGACCGTTGCGACAATCAGGCGGTTGCCGGCAGGGTGTTCTCCGGCCGAAGCGTTTCGCGTCAGCTGTCAGGACGCTTTGGCATCATCTGCAGCGAGGTCAATGACGACGTATTCAGAGCGCGTTCCGATGCGAAATTTTCCTCCCCAGATGCCGAGTCCGCTGCTGATGTAGTATTGGGTGTGTCCACGTTGCCATCGTCCGTAGTCCTGTTCGTAAATGGCGTTGGTGATGAGATTTGCCGGCCACACCTGTCCTTCATGTGTGTGTCCGCTGAGTTGAAGGTCGATGTCGGCGTGCTCGGCTTCTTCAAGATGGTAGGGCTGATGGTCGAGCAGGATGGTGTAGGTGAAGGTGTCAACGCGGCTCATCAGCTCTTTGACCGTCTGGCGATGCCTGTTGGAGCGGTCATCGCGTCCGATGATGGTCAGCCTGCCACATTGTACGGCAGAATCGCGCAGAAGGCTGATGGAGGCCTGCTGACAAAAGCGTGTCACATTGTCGATGCCGGTCATGTGGTCGTGATTGCCGGGGCAGGCATAGACGGGAGCGTTCAGACGGCGCAGCTCGGCTGCCATGTCTTCAGTCTCAACCGGATGCATGAATCCGTCAATCAGGTCACCGGCTATCAGTATCATGTCGGCATGCTCGGCATTGAGCATATCGACCCATCGCGCAATTTCTGCACGCCGGTTGTGGTAGCCCATGTGCAGGTCGCTCACGAAGATTAACTTCTGCGGTCGGTCGATGGCCTTGTGCGTCGTGAGGGCAAAATGCTCCACATGCTTGTTGCGGTAATGCAGATTGCCGTAGATGAACAGGGCGGTCATTGCGACCGTCATGCAGATGCTGAGGATGATGTTGCCCTTGTACCAGTCGCTCCCGAGCCACAGGCGGCCGATGTCGACCAGCACAAAGGCCATGAACAGATACAGGAGGATGATGACCCATGACGTCCCCACTTCATAGAGCAGTGTGCCCATGTTGAGCGGCAGCTTGCTCAGGATGCCGGAAAGACTGACAAAGAAAGTGATGAAACAGAGAGCCATCAGGCAGACAATGAGGGTCTTCCCCCAGACGGGCAGGGAGAGCATCTGCCATACGCGTACAGAGACGTAGACCTGTCCGGAGAGCGGAATCAGAAGGAAGAACAAGAAAAAGAGTGGCATAGGTGTTCGCTTGGTGAGTGTTGTGTGTGTATGTAAGTGTTTCGTAATGCTGTTTCTTTCGGTTGTGAAGTCCGAAAAACATGCCGTGTATCCAAAGCCGTCAGTGCAATGCTGACCGAATCTTTCCGTCCGGTTGTCGCGCCCGGCTCCGGCAGCATGTATCGTTTGTCGTTGTTCTGTCGCTCTCGGCTTTGACGCTGCGGACGGATGCTCCGGGACGTCGGCTTCGGACGCAGGTCAGTTGAAGCATGGTTCTTGATAAAGTCTGTCGGCTGTATGACCGGTTAACGAATCCGGTGGCATATCTCTATTCGAGGCGATGGCGGTTAAAGAATCTGCGCGTGAAGCCTAGAAAGAGCAGGGCACCTCCGATGTTGGCTGCGGCTGAGGTCCAGAAGGCTGTGGCGTAGCCCATGTGCTCGGCAAGGATGCCGCCCAGAATGGCTCCAAGACCGATGCCGAGGTCCCATGATGTGAGCAGGGTGGAGGTGGCAGTGCCGCGTTCGTTGTGGTGTGCCATGTTGATGAACATGCTCTGGAAGGCTGGCCACATGTGTCCGTTGCCCAGACCAATCAGGATGGCCGATCCATAGTAGCCAATCATGGTCGGAGAGGCGATGAACAAAGTGTAGCCGATGGCAGAGATAATGACTCCTTCTGCCGCATTATGTGTCAGCCGTCCCTGACGTAAGGCCTTTACGCCCTGAAGACGGCTTGCCATCAGTCCAAGCGACAGCAGCAGGAAGTAGGTGCCTGTGCCGCTGGTTATCCCCATGACTTCTTTGCCGTAGATAGCCAGATAGTTGCTCAAGATTCCGTAGCAGAAACCGAAGAAAATCATGTTTACGCCCAATAGCCAGCCGCGCGTGAGGAAGAAACGGTCCAGCGACAGCTTGCGCCGTCCTTCAACAGGCGGGCGTACGGGCACGCGAATGGAAACGTCGGCGGCCAGACCGATGCTGGCCGACAGCAGGGCCAGCCAGAACAGGAGGTCAAAGTCGTGTGCATAGCGATAGACGTACAGGCCAATGGAGGGCGCGATGGCTGTGGCTATGTTGTTCGACAAGCCGTAGTAGCCAATCCCCTCGTTGCGTCGCTCGGGCGGAAGTACGTCAATGGCAACGGTCGAGTTGGCAACCGTCAGGGCTCCGAATGGCGCTCCGTGCAATGTGCGCACGATGGCAAACAGCAGCAGCGATGACGCCAGCAGATAGCAGCCGAAGAAGAAGGCAAAAGCCGAGATACAAATCATCAGCACGCGCTTGCGTGGGAACGTGTCAATCAGGAATCCGCTGAACGGGCGCATCAGCAGGGCTGTAAGTGTATAGCCGGAGAGCACCAGACCAATCATGTCTTTCGTCGCTCCGAAGCGCTCGCTCAGATAAAGAGGTAATAGGGGAGTGATAATGTAGAAGGCGAACGACGTGGCAAAATTGGACGTCATCACTTTCAGATAGTTGCTGTTCCAAAGTTTTTCCATAATTGTCTCCAAGAGCCCGAACAAACCGTATGATTCGGAGAGAGTCATCGGGGGACGGCCAACACAATCAAACTGAAAAAGTGCGCAAAATTACGAAAAACTAAACGAAAAGCCCTATCTTCGTGCTTCGTGAGGGCATCGTGCAAGGACGCCTCCGGTGCTTTATGATTCTCAAATCTGACCGAGAATATGCTGCAGATACAACATTACTTTCCGCAACTGACTGAAACTCAGTTACAGCAACTCCGTGCTCTTGGCACGCTTTACACCGAATGGAACGCGAAGATCAACGTAATCTCGCGCAAGGATATCGGCAACCTGTATGAGCATCACGTGCTGCATTCGCTGTCCATCGCGCGTTTCATCCATTTTCGTCCCGGCACAGAAGTTCTTGACGTCGGTACGGGGGGAGGTTTTCCCGGAGTCCCGCTAGCCATCATGTTTCCTGAGGTCAGGTTCAAACTCATTGACTCCATCGGCAAGAAGATTAAGGTGGCAGCCGCAGTGGCAGAGTCTGTAGGCCTGAAGAACGTGCAGCTCGAACAGCTGCGTGCAGAAGACGAACATGGCCGCTATGACTTCGTGGTCAGCCGTGCAGCCATGTCAATGAGCGACCTCGTCAAGCTTGTGCGTAAGAATATCAGCAAGCATCAGCAAAACGCCATGCCCAACGGCATCATCTGCCTGAAGGGGGGAGACCTGCAGGCAGAATTAAAACCCTTTGGACGGAGTGTTGAGCTGACCGGGCTGTCAACATGGTTCTCAGAAGAATTTTTTCAAACAAAACAACTCATATACCTGCCGGTGTGACAAACCGCCGACAGGCCAGTCGACCAAAATATGCAGATACGCCATTTTGTCTTCAATCCGCTGATGGAAAATACCTACGTGCTCTATGAGGCGGACCAGCATGTATGCGTGGTGATAGATCCGGGCTGTGTGGGGGAGAAAGAATGCAGTCGTCTGGGCGACTTTATCGATCGTAATGACCTCCGGTTGTTGGGTGTCCTCTGTACCCACCTTCATTTTGACCATCAGATGGGCAATCGCTATCTGCATGACCGGTATCATGTTGAACCCATGGCCATGAAGGCTGATTTGTTCCTTGCGCAAGAAGCACGCCAAATGGCCTCCATGTTTGCCGGCATAGAGGATGGCGTGATGGGATATGATGTGACACGTTTTATACAAGATGAGCAGCAAATCACATTGGGCCCGTTCAGGTTCAGCGTCCTGGCCACCCCCGGACATACTCCCGGCGGGTGCTGCTTCTATATGCCGGACGAGCAGATTGTCTTCACCGGCGATACACTCTTTCAGGGGTCTGTCGGCCGAGCAGATTTTGAGTACAGCAGCTATGCGGACCTGATAGACGGAATACAAAGCAGGCTGCTCAGCTTGCCGGATGATACGTACGTGCTTCCCGGACACGGGCCGGCAACAACTATCGGCTTCGAACGATTGAATAATCCTTTCTTGTGAACGAGGCGGCACCTGAATCGAAAAATGGCGAAAAAAGACAGAACTATGTGAGAACATTGAACATTTCTTCTTACATTTGCATGCCAACAAAGGCGTGGGACCACTTATTATAGTCGGAAATAAAACAAACTAACAATATGAAAGCCTTAAAGATTACCTTCTGCACCCTGCTTGCGATTTCAGCCCTGTTGCTCATTTACATGTGCTTCAGCAGTGTGATGACGCCAATCAACTTCGATGAGGAGCGAGATGTAAGAGAAAAAGCCATTATCGAAAAACTCGTTTTGATTCGTAATCTGGAAGATGAGTTCAAAATACAGAATGGCAAGTATACTGCCGATTGGGATTCACTTCTCCTGTTTGCAAATACGGCTCAGAAACAAGAGTTTGTAAAGGAAGGCGAACTGAATGAGGCACAGCTCAAGGCAGGTTTGACAGAGCAGAAAGCTACCGATATCGTAAAGCGTGGCGATGCAAAGGAAATTGAAGAAAACGGTCTGCAGAACTTCAAGCGTGACACAATCTTCACCCCGATGGCAAAGTATCTTCATATAGATAAGGAGACCATCAGCCAACTGCCATACGTTCCCTATGCAGCCGGGAAGGCCGAGGGCGATGGTGAGACCAAATTTGAGATAGCAAGCACAGAAGCCTATGAAGCCGATGGCAAAGTGATGCCGCCTTCATTTGAGGTAAAGACTCCGTTTAATGTATACCTCAAGGATATGGACAAGCAGTTGCTGATAAACTTGAATGACGAGAAAGAGAAACTCGAACGCTATCCCGGCCTCGTGGTCACCAACACGGGTGGTAACTGGGAGAAACTCTGACCTCGCTTCAATATGGCTAACTTAGGTCAAAACAAGATATCCATCCGATGTATGTCGGATGGATTTTCTTTTCGCCTGCAGGCCGGTCATGCAGCACTGGCCGATCAGGTTGTCCGGGTGTCTGATCCGGATGCCTATGCAGCAGCCATGGAGTCGGCCATAGGGGTGGAGAAAATGGCGCAGATAGAGTGCGGGGCAGTGACGCTGCACACCTGCTTCTCGACCTTTGTTCCGGCATTCATGTACCGTGCTGCCGATGCAGCGATGTGGCTGAATAAGGTCAGAACAGAGCCTGTCCCATCATCGTGGGTGTACAGAGCCGACCTGATTGAGCACTTCTCGTGTTACAACGTGTATGCCGTCCCGGAGACGATACTGCACTATCTTGCTTCGCGGTGGGGAAATGTACAGGAACAGCATGCCCTGACAGAACTGGTCGGATTGCTGCCAACTGACGGAGACGATGCCGTCATTGCAAGGTGGAACGGGCGGCAGGTTGAATTTTGTGCAGCACTGCGCGGAAGACTCCAGATTGCCAATCAAATTGACGCTTCAACACCCCATGACGCAGCCTATCATATTATGAACGTTTATCGTCAGCTGAACATAGACAAGCGGCAGATACCGCTTCGGTTGCTTGATATGCCAATGATTCAGGAAGGGCAGGGACAGATGTCTCTGAGACACCTGCTTGGGACATGGCTGCAACTTGTCTGATTGACATCGCCATCTGCAATATATCTACACACACGATATGAGAATTATCAGCGGATCTCTCAAAGGACGCCGGCTCAATCCGCCGACTAACATAACGGCTCGACCGACCACCGACATGGCTAAGGAGAGTCTGTTTAACAATCTGAACAACCGCATTGATTTTGAGGGTATTGAAGTCCTGGATCTTTTTGCAGGCACAGGAGGTATCGGGTTGGAGTTCATTTCGCGTGGAGCGCGCAGTGTGGTGGCGGTTGAGCAATCATCGGTTCAGACAGCGTTTATTCGCAAAGCGTGCCAGCAACTCCAAGTCGACAACCTGACAGTCATGCGGGGCGATGTGTTCCGCTATCTGCGTTCTACGGCATTGCGCTTCGACCTGATTTTTGCCGATCCGCCCTATGCCCTGCCTGAACTTCCTGAACTGCCCGGCCAGGTGCTTGGGCGTGACCTGCTTAAGTCTGGCGGGTTGTTCATTCTGGAACATCCGGGGAGTTACTCTTTCGCTGACCATCCCTGTCTGATAGATCACCGCCAATACGGCAAGGTTAATTTCAGCCTGTTT
>JAFUXZ010000225.1 GCA_017470795.1 Paludibacteraceae bacterium | reverse complement strand
TCTGCGGCGGTCGGAAGTTGTGTCTCCGTCGTGCTGTAACCTGCACCTTTGTGCTGCGGGCGGACTGAAACGGTTTGTCTGCCCGTCTACGTCGGCTGCAGGTTTGGTGAAGTCTTCCGTCGTTCAGTGGCTGTCGGCTGAATGTCGCAGTAATGCTTGTGCGTAAACTGATGCCCCCGGGCAGTGAGACGGGACAAGCCGTGCCAGAGTGTGCCTCCGCCGGTGGAGTGGGGACGGAACGCGTGTCGCGGCCCGGACCTGTCGGGCGCATGCAAACAGCAGGCTTCTGTGTGTCTTTCTCCGGCAGCAACGGTCTTACGTAAACCTTCGGGGCTGTTCTCCCATTCAGACAAAAACATTACTTTTGTAGTCACTTATGGCTCTGAATTATATTTGGATATTCTTTATCGTGGCGGCCTTTGTGGTCGGCTGTATACAGTTCTTCTTCATGGGGCAGACTGAGGTCTTCACCGAGATGATGAACTCAACCTTCAGTTCGGCCAAGAGCGGCTTCGAGATTTCGCTCGGCCTGACGGGCGTGCTCGCTTTGTGGCTCGGGATAATGAAGATTGGCGAGCGTGGGGGCGTGATAGAGCGTTTGAGCCGCATTGTGGCTCCGTTTTTCTGCCGTATTTTCCCGGAGCTGCCGCGCAACCATCCGGCTATGGGGTCGATGTTCATGAATGTGGCGGCCAACATGCTCGGTCTGGACAACGCGGCCACACCGCTCGGACTGAAAGCCATGAAGGAACTTCAGGATGCCAATGCGCACAAAGACCGGGCCAGCAATCCGATGATTATGTTCCTCGTGCTGAACACCTCCGGGCTGACGCTGATTCCGGTCAGCGTGATGGTCTATCGCGCCCAAATGGGAGCGGCCAATCCTGCCGATGTGTTTCTGCCGATTCTGATTGCCACCTTCTTCTCATCGCTCGCAGGGCTGATAGCGGTGGCGGTGGTGCAGCGCATCCGGCTTTGGGACCGGGTGATACTCACGACGCTTGGCGGGCTTACAGCACTCATCGTCGCGCTGACCTATGGTTTGAGCCGGCTGCCCAAAGAGCAGCTCAGCAACGTGTCATCGCTGATATCAAGCGTAGTGCTGCTCTCCATCATTGTGGGCTTCATCATAGCGGCTATGCGGCATGGCGTAAATGTTTACGAAGCTTTTATCGACGGAGCCAAAGACGGGTTCAAGACTGCGGTGGGCATCATCCCCTATCTGATTGCCATCCTGGTGGCTATCGGCATGTTCCGTGCGTCGGGAGCCATGCAGCTGCTGACCGACGGAGTGGCCTGGCTCGTGGGCGCTGTCGGATTGAACACCGACTTTGTCGAGGCTCTGCCTACCGCGCTGATGAAACCTCTCTCGGGAAGTGGGGCAAGAGGCATGATGATTGACGCCATGGCCCAGCATGGAGCCGATTCCTTTGTGGGGCGTGCCGTTTCGTGCATCCAAGGGTCGACCGATACGACCTTCTACATCCTTGCCGTCTACTTCGGGTCGGTGGGCATCAAGAACACGAGGCATGCCGTTCCGTGCGGCCTGATAGCCGACGTCGTCGGTATCGCAGCAGCCCTCGGGCTGGCCTATATCTTCTTTCACTGACCTGCCGGGGGCAGATTCTTGATTTATCTTCTCAAATCCAATCAGCCGATGATTACATACAGCACACGGGGCACCGACATGCCCGAACTGGACCGGCCGCGCATTGAACGCTGGATGACGCGCGTCGGAGCAGTGTACGGGAAGCGTATCGGGCGAATCAACTATGTTTTCTGCAACGATGCCGAAGAACTGGCTGTCAATCAGCAGTTTCTGCAACACGACTACCTGACCGATGTGATAACCTTTGACTATTCGACAAGAGGGCTGCTGTCGGGCGATGTCTTCATTAGCCTCGATATGATCCGGTCGAATGCCGATGAGTTTGGCGCAGATTTTGCAACCGAACTGCGGCGAATTCTCATACACGGCCTGCTCCACCTGACAGGTCAGGGCGACAAAACTCCGGAGACGCGTCGGCAAATGACCGAGAAAGAAGATGCCGCTCTGGCGATGTACTGATGGCAGACAGCGGTGCGGGTAGGTAGCATGGCGGCTCAAAGCCTGCGCATGTGTGGGCATTCTATGTTATTCGGACAGAATGATTATATTTGCAGTTCGATTCAGAAGAATGTGGAAATAAAGCGATGCAGCCTGCGTTATAAGTCACACAGAATGAACAGACTTTTCAGACATAAACTCCTTCGCGTGGGCCGTATGTGCCTGTGTGTTGTGTTGCTGTTGATGTCGGTGAAGGACTTGCGGGCCGAGCGGACCTATCTGCTGGAGTTAGGGCCAAAGGTGGGAGGGTCGTGGCTGCTTCAGGATCCGGTTGCAAAAAACTGGAAGCCGCAGTTGGCTTTTGGCGGAGAGTTTCGCTACAAGTTCAATACGCGCTGGGCTCTGGGCGTTGACGGGATGTACACCGACCTGCATTTTACGGATCATGATGATCAGGTGTACACCAACAGCCTTGTGCTTGCTGACGTGCGAGCCGAGTTCAACTTCTTCAGCCTGTCAATCGGAGGCGTGGAGCGCTATGCCCGTTCATGGTCACCCTACCTGACGGCCGGGTTAGGCGTGTCGGGACAGTCTGAGGGGACGATGCTGCATGTCTTCATTCCTTTCGGGTTCGGGTTTAAGTGGAAATTTGCTGAACGCTGGAACCTGAACGCCCTGTGGCAGGCCGACTGGTTCATGAGCGACGGGGTAGAGGGAGTCGGACTCCTGAACGACCCCTATGGAGTCAACTCGAACATGCTCGACCATGACCTGCTGCAGACGCTCACCATCAGCCTGACATTCAACTTCTGGCGTACACCCGTGCGCTGCTACCGGTGTGGCAATTAACAGACAAACAAAACAGAACGCAATGAGTCTGAAACAATATATCGATCCCAATAGGATTCCTGAACACGTGGCCATCATCATGGATGGAAACGGACGCTGGGCACAGGCACACGGAGAACAACGTGTCTTTGGACATCATAATGGCGTACATGCCGTGCATTGCACAACGCAGGTGGCTGCCGAACTGGGAGTCAAATATCTGACCCTTTACGCTTTCTCTACCGAAAACTGGAATCGTCCGCAGGCAGAAGTGGATGCGCTGATGAATCTGTTCGTAGATACCATCGAACGCGAGACTCCAACACTGTGCGAGAACAATATCCGTCTGACTGCGATTGGCGACCTTGCACGACTTCCGGAACGGACAAGAGAGAAGTTTGAGGAGTGCATCCGTCGGACGGCTCAGAACACAGGCATGACGCTTGTGCTGGCTTTGAGCTACTCGGCACGATGGGAAATCACGCAGGCCGTGCGGAATATAGCCGCTCAGGTGGCCGAGGGGACTGCCAATCTGAATCAGATAGACGAAGGCTATGTGAGCCGTAATCTGACGACGAAGGACATCCCCGATCCTGACTTGCTGATTCGGACGAGTGGCGAACTGCGTATCAGCAACTTCCTGCTGTGGCAGATTGCCTATGCCGAACTCTATTTTACAGATCAATACTGGCCCGATTTTGATGAGGAAAGCTTTTATAAGGCAATCATCGACTATCAGCACCGCGAACGCCGGTTTGGGAAAACAAGCGAACAACTGGCCAAGTAACCTCCACGATGAAGAAACGCTACACCATATACCCCCGACTGATACTTGCCGCCTGCCTCCTGTGCTGCGCATCTGCTGCCCGAGCACAGGACGATGCCGGATCAGCAGACCTGCCAAAGATTGAATACGGCCTGACGGCCCGCAAATATACCATAGCAGACATCAGTATCACGGGGGCTGATGCATACGAAGATTTTGTTCTTATCGGCTTCTCCGGACTTGAGGTCGGCGAGCAGATTGAGGTGCCGGGCGATAAGATAACCTCCGTAGTGAAGAAGTTCTGGAAGCAGGGCCTCTTCTCCGACGTCAAAGTCAGTGCCACGAAAATCGTGGGCGACAGCATTTGGCTGGACATCGCCCTCACACAACGGCCACGGATATCCGAGATTAACTACAACGGACTGAAGAAGAGCGAACTGGATGACCTGAAAGGGAAGATTGGATTGGTGAAAGAAAACCAAATCACCCCCGACATCATCGACCGGGCCAAGATAGCAATACGCAAGCATCTTTCAGAGAAAGGCTTTCATAATGCAGAAATCAACATCAGGCAGCAGAATGACCCCGCGCGTTCGGGCTATGTGATTGTCGATGTTGATGTGCAGAAAAACGGAAAGACCAAGGTGAGCAACATCATCTTCAGCGGTAACAACGCTTTGAGTAACATGAAGCTCAACCGGGCCATGAAGAAAACGAACGATCCACATATCTATAACTTCTTCCGGACAAAAAAATTCGTTGCAGAAGAATACAAGAACGATAAGCAGTTGTTGATAGACAAATACAACGAATACGGATATAGAGACGCGTACATCGTGGCTGACAGTGTGGTTCCGTCAAAGGATTCGCCGAACAAGGTGGACGTGTACATCACGGTCAACGAGGGACGCCAATACTTCTTGCGCGATGTCAGATGGTCGGGCAACACACTCTATCCGCGAGAATACCTGGACTTGGTGCTGAACATCAAGCGCGGTGAGGTATACAACACCAAAAAGCTCAACGAGCGTCTGACCTCAGATGAAGATGCAGTGGCAAAATTGTATACCGATCAGGGCTATCTGTTCTTCAACGTCGATCCCGTCGAATCGCTTATCGACGGCGACTCTATCGATCTGGACATGCACATCTACGAAGGACAGCCGGCGACAATCAACGAAATCAATATCGTGGGCAACGAGCGTGTGTACGAACACGTAGTACGTCGCGAACTCGACACAAAGCCCGGACAACTGTATAGCCAGTCGGATATCATGCGGTCATTGCGTGAGTTGGCACAGATGGGGCATTTTAACCCGGAGAATCTTACACCGGATATCCAGCCCAATCCTGAAGACGGAACAGTAGATATAACGTATCAACTCGAGACAAAAGGATCTGACCAGCTGGAATTTTCGTTGGGATGGGGACAAACCGGTCTGACAGGATCAATCGGAGTGAAGTTTACGAACTTTGCGATTCAGAATCTGTTCCGCCCCAAGACCTATCGCATTGTGCCTCAGGGCGAAGGACAGACCTTCAGTATTCAGGCACGGACAAACGCCCGCTACTACAGCTCAATCAGCGCATCGTTCCTCGAACCCTGGCTGGGTGGCAAACGTCCGAACTCCTTGTCATTGTCAGTCTTTTATGCCATGCAGAACGGCGTATCAGACCGCTATCTCAACTCATATAATAGCTTAGCCAACTATTACGCCAGTTACTATTCGAGTTATTACAGCGATTACTATCAGAATGCATATCAGCGAGAGATTGACCCGAACAAGCACATGCGTACATTCGGAGCATCAATCGGTTATGGCAAACGACTCACTTGGCCTGACGACTACTTTACTTTCTATGGAGAACTGAGCTATCAGCTCTACATGATGAAAAACTGGCCGTACCTGCTGATACGCAACGGGCGTGCCAACAATTTAAGCCTGAATCTTACATTGAGCAGGAACTCCATTGACAATCCAATCTACACACGTAGCGGTTCTGTCTTTACGCTTGGACTGAAGATAACGCCTCCTTATTCGCTGCTGAATGGCAAGGACTATTCAAAGATGTCGCAGAGCGAGCGGTATAAATGGATTGAATATCATAAATGGAAATTCTCAGCCAAGACCTTTACTCCGCTGAGTAAAGACCATAAGCTCGTCTTGATGTGCAGAGCCGAATTTGGATATATGGGGCACTACAACTCATACGCACGTTCACCTTTTGAGACTTTCTACATGGGTGGCGACGGCATGTCAAGTTATTCGAGTTACGAAACGGAGTATATCGCCATGCGCGGTTATGAAACGGGCTCGTTGACTCCATACGACCTCACCTTCCAATACAATCTGGGCTACGTGTACAACAAATACACGATGGAACTGCGCTACCCCGTATCGCTTGCACAGAGTGCCACCATCTGGCTGCACACCTTTGTAGAGGCAGGTAATTGCTTCAACAAGATGAATAGCTACAACCCGTTTGACTTGAAACGTTCAGCCGGCCTGGGTGTGCGTATATATCTGCCGATGTTCGGCTTGATGGGTATAGACTGGGGCTATGGATTTGACAAGATCTCCGGAAGTTCGAACTATGGCGGCAGTCATTTCCACTTTGTGCTCGGACAAGAATTGTAATAATTCCTCAACAAGAAACCATGAAGAAATTTCTTTTCTCGCTCCTGCTTATCATCGCAGCCGGAGGCAGTGCGATGGCTCAAAAGTATGCAGTAGTAGATATTGAATACATTTTGAAAAACGTGCCAAGCTATGAAACAGCCAACGAACAGATAGGGATGATCTCGAAGCGTTGGCAGAAAGAAGTAGAGGCCAAGCAGCAGGAAGTTCAGATACTGACAAAAAACTATCAGACAGAGCTGGTCTTCCTCTCTGAAGACATGAAAGCTCGTCGTGAGCAGGAAATCGTCTCCAAAGAGAAGGAGGCAAACGAACTGAAGATAAAATACTTCGGGCAAAGTGGTGAGTTATATAAGAAGCGCGAAGCACTCATCAAGCCCATTCAGGACGAAATATATACGGCTATTCAAGACGTGGCTAAAGAGAAGAACCTTGACATGGTGTTTGATCGGAGCTCAATGCCGTCATTGATCTACTCTGTGCCGAAGATCGACATCAGCGATGCAGTGCTGCAGAAACTCGGCTATGCCAAATAAAACGCACGTTGAACAAGACACACCAGGTATCAGGGCGGGAAATAATGTGCTGATGAATAAAAATCATTAACTTTGCCCACCTTAAAACAAGGGAAATACAGAAACAAAATCAATATGAAGAGAATCGTGATTGCGCTGATGGCCGCTATAGCCATCCCCTTCTGCGCTATGGCGCAAGATAAGTTCGGACATATCAATTCGCAGGAGATTTTGCAAATCATGCCTGAGCGTCAGGCAGCGGAAAGTCAGCTTGATACGCTTGCGAGTCAGTATGAGAACGAGATGAGCAAGATGACAGAGGAGTATTATTCCAAGATTCAAGACTATCAGAAGAATGAATCTACAATGACCGACCCGATCAAACAGGCCCGCCAGTCTGAATTGGCCGAAATGGAGCAACGCATACAGAATTTCCGTACGCAGGCCAGTCAGGAAATACAGAAGCAACAGAGCGTGCTTTTCTCGCCCATCGTTCAAAAGGTGCAGAACGCCATTGTGAGTGTCGGTGACAAGAATGGCTTCACCTACATATTTGATACGGCATCACAAGCCATTGTGTATCAGTCGGCCAAAGCCATTGACGTGACCTCGCTTGTCAAAGCGGAATTAGGCCTTAAATAATACGAAAAGACAGCATGTGAGGGGAACGCTCTGTGGAGTCGTTCCTCTTTCTTTACGCACAAGTCGCCCATGACAACCAAACAACGCTATGAGGCCGTTATCAGGTGGTTCTCAGACAATATGCCGGATGCTGACACGGAACTGCACTTCTCAAATCCGTATGAACTGTTGGTGTCGGTAATTCTGTCGGCGCAATGCACCGACAAACGTGTCAATATGACAACTCCGGCATTGTTTCGCGCATTCCCGACTCCCGAGGCAATGGCTGCAGCGTCGGCAGATGAGATTTATACTTATATCCGCAGTATCTCGTATCCGAACAACAAAGCGAAAAATCTGGCGGGCATGGCGCGAAAGCTGGTGAGCGACTTCAACGGACAAGTCCCCACGACGATGGAACAGCTGACCTCACTGCCTGGTGTGGGACGCAAGACGGCAAACGTGATGCTCGCAGTCGCATTTGACAGGCCGGCAATGGCAGTGGATACGCACGTCTTCCGTGTATCAGAGCGCATAGGGCTGACAACGAACAGTCACAGTCCGCTTCAGACGGAGCAGATCCTGACGTCGCATATCCCCGAAACTTTGCTCGGCAAGGCACATCATTGGCTGATATTGCACGGCCGGTATGTGTGTCAGGCGCGCCGTCCGCAATGTGTCTCATGTGGTGTGGCGGCTTTTTGTCGATATTATGCAAAACACCCATTACGTCCAGAGGAAAGATAAAGAGCAGAGCAGCCGCAGCCCTTACGGATTTTTATGGACAAAATAAACTCGCTATATTTGTAAACAAATCGAAACTTTATAACATCTTCACAGCATTATGGCAGAAAAAACAGACCCCAAAGAGGTTTCCATCAGCCCCTCGGCTGACAAACTGAAAGCCCTGAAACTCGCAATGGACAAAATCGACAAGGATTATGGCAAAGGGGCCATAATGCGCATGGGCGATGAAAAAGTAGAAGACATCAGCGTTATTCCGACAGGCTCAATCGGCCTGAATGCCGCCCTTGGAGTCGGAGGCTATCCGCGAGGCCGAATCATAGAAATCTATGGACCTGAGTCTTCTGGTAAGACCACTCTTGCCATTCATGCCATAGCCGAAGCGCAGAAACTTGGCGGCATCGCAGCCATCATTGATGCTGAGCACGCTTTCGACCGTTTCTATGCAAAGAACCTTGGCGTTGATATTGACAACTTACTTATTTCGCAACCTGACAATGGAGAGCAAGCTCTTGAGATTGCCGATAAGCTAATTCGCTCGTCAGCCATAGACATCATCGTGATAGACTCTGTAGCAGCCCTGACGCCCAAATCGGAGATAGAAGGTGAGATGGGTGAAAACAAAGTCGGTCTGCATGCCCGCCTGATGTCTCAGGCTCTTCGTAAGCTCACTGCAACCATTGACCGTACCAATACGACATGCATCTTCATCAATCAGCTTCGTGAGAAAATCGGCGTGATGTTCGGCAACCCGGAGACAACCACCGGCGGTAATGCCTTGAAATTCTATGCCTCGGTCCGCATTGACATCCGTCGCACGAGCCAAATCAAGTCCGGCGATAAGGTCATTGGTAACGAGACTCGCGTCAAGGTGGTTAAGAATAAAGTTGCTCCTCCATTCCGTCGTGCAGAATTTGATATTATGTTCGGCGAGGGTATTTCGCGTGCCAGTGAGTTGATTGACCTTGGTGTTGAGTACGGTTTCATTAAGAAAAGCGGCTCTTGGTTCAGCTACGGCGATACTAAACTTGCACAAGGACGCGAGAGCGTGAAGCAGTTGCTCAAAGACAATCCGGACCTCGCATCGGAGATTGAAACCCAAATCATGGATGCCATCAAAAATGGCGTGGCTCCCGTAGAGCCGAAGAAGAAAGACAAGGATAAGGAGAGCGCTGACGAGTGATGTGACTTTAGGCCGGCGGCAGCAAGCCGGTCGGCTGTGTGTCATGGATTTTAACACGCTCATCATTACAAATGAAAGAACTCCAACTTAATCTGACACCTGCTGAGGCGGGGAGTCTTGATAGTATCACAAAGGCAGTTGCAGATATGCTGCAACTGCCTTTGGCGTGCATATCGGGCATTCGTATTGTGCGTAAGTCGATTGATGCCCGACAGCGTCAGATACACGTTCAGTTGCTGCTTCATGTTTTTATTGACGAACCCGTGCCGCAATGCTCATATGATGCTCCTGTCTACAAGGATGTGCACCACTCAAGGCATAGCGTGCTGATTGTCGGGTGTGGTCCGGCCGGCCTGTTCGCTGCTCTTCGTCTGCTCGAAGAGGGTGTGCGCCCAATACTGCTTGACCGCGGGCGTCCTGTGGAGCAGCGGAGGCAGGACATCGATTGTCTCAATCAAGCCGGTTGTTTGAATGGAGAGTCAAACTATTGCTTCGGTGAGGGAGGCGCAGGGACGTTCTCCGATGGCAAACTGTATACGCGAAGCAGTAAGCGGGGAGATATTCCGCGCGTTCTGCAACTGTTTCACCATCATGGAGCGGACGACTCAATTCTCTATGAGGCCCATCCGCACATCGGATCGGATTGCCTGCCGGGTATTATATCCGATATGCGGCAGACGATACTCCGTCATGGGGGAGAGATTCATTTTGATACGCAGATGACGGCGTTGATCATGGATGGAGAGCGTGTTTTGGGCTGTGCTGCATCTGACGGCAGGAAGTACATGGCCGATGCGCTGATTCTTGCTATCGGGCATTCGGCTCACGATACGTATGAGCAGTTGTACAGGCAGGGGGTTGACATGCAGGTCAAGGGCTTCGCAATGGGCGTACGTGTGGAGCATCCGCAGCGTCTGATTGATCGTATTCAGTATCATCAGCCAGAACGCGGCCCTTATCTTCCTGCTGCTGCGTACAACTGTGTGGTTCAGGTCGGTGGACGTGGCGTGTATAGCTTCTGCATGTGTCCCGGAGGGCAGATTGTCCCCGCTGCGAGCCGTTCCGGTCTGATGGTGGTCAATGGCATGTCGGTCTCTCTGCGCAACTCTCCGTATGCCAACTCCGGCATTGTGGTAGAGATACGTCCTGAAGATATACCGTCAGAGTTTCACGCTGCCGGCGGGCTTGCCGGTCTTTATTATCAGGAGTCGGTTGAGCGCCTGTGCTGGCAGCATTCGGGCATGCAGATGCAGGCCCCGGCCCAGAGGCTGACCGACTTTGTACAAGGCCGTCGGAGCACTTCGCTCCCATCTTGCTCGTATGCTCCCGGCCTGCGCGTTTCATCTCTCCACGAATGGCTTCCTGAAACTTTACGTAGCCGTTTGCAGCAGGGATTCAGACTTTTTGACAAGCGCATGCATGGCTATCTGACGTCGCAGGCTGTGGTGGTCGGGGTGGAGAGCAGGAGCAGTTCGCCGGTCCGCATCGTGCGTGATCCCGAAACCTTGTGTCATGTGCGTTTCTCCGGTCTGTATCCTTGTGGCGAAGGTGCGGGCTATGCCGGAGGTATCACCTCGTCTGCCATGGATGGGATGCGTGTGGCGCAGTCAATCATCAATCAGTTCAACAATTAGTCTTCATTATGCAGAACTATAAGAAAGAGAAACAGACCATCCTGCGTGTCGGCCAACAGGCTCCGTTAATGGATTTTCTGCTTGCCAAGATGGGAGGCATGAGTCGCAACAGCGTGAAGTCCCTGCTTGCGCACCGTCAGGTGTCGGTCAACGATTCCATACAGACGCGCTACGATTATCTCCTGCAGCCCGGTGACAATGTGACTGTCAACACCGGCCGCGGAAAGCGTGAGCTGCTTCATCCGAAACTTCGTGTCGTCTATGAAGACGGTGAACTGATGGTGGTGGAGAAGAAATGCGGATTGCTGACGGTGGGCACAAGCCTGAATGCCCGCGAGACGACCTGTTTTTCTGTGCTGAAAAATTATGTGCGCGAGGCCAATCCGCGGGCCGGCATATATGTCGTGCATCGTTTGGACCGTGAGACGTCGGGTTTGCTGGTCTTTGCTAAGTCAAAGGAGCTTCAGGAGTATATGCGTGACCTGTGGCGCGATATTGTCAGGGAGCGTACGTACGTGGCACTCGTCGAGGGCCGGTTGGTGCCGCCGGAGGGGAGAATCCGCACGTGGCTCACGGAGAATCCGAAAAGTCTGCGCGTGTATAGTTCGCCGGTTGACAATGGAGGCAAACTGTCTGTGACCAATTACAGAACTGTGAAGACTAACGGACAGTATAGTCTGTTGGAACTGCATCTTGAGACGGGACGTACCAACCAAATCCGTGTGCACATGCAGTCTGTCGGTCATCCTGTCGTGGGTGACCGCAAGTATGGCAGCGGCCCTTCGATGCTGATGGACCGTATGGCACTGCATGCACAGGTGCTGGAGTTCAGGCATCCGCGGACAAATGAGCTGATGCGCTTTGAAACGCCTGTCCCGCGTGAGTTCCTCAAGCCGTTCCCCAAGTCCTGACCGGGCGGCCGGCATTCTGTCTGAAGATATGTACGCACGGGGCATCGTCTGACCTGACGATGCCCCGTGCTGTTTATTCGAACATCAGGTCAGAGGTGATGATGTTGAGCAGCCTGATGCCTTCGCGTGTTGCCCTGATGTGTGTGTCGTCTGCATGCAGCAGTCTGCGCTCGATGTGTTTCGCTGCATTGGCGGTGAGCCGGCTCCATGCTTCCGGTCCGAAGTCCGACAGGAAAGTCTGCATGCTGATGCCTTCGGCGGTGCGCAGACCGAGCATGATGCGCTCGTTGATGTGGTCGGTGCGTGTGAGTGTCTCATGTTCGCAGGGCAGCCGTTTCTGCTCAATGGCGTTGCAATAGTCGGTGAGCGAACTGATGTTCCACTGCCGGCTGCTGCCATCGTATGAATGAGCCGACGGCCCGATACCGAGATAGGCTCTGCCTGTCCAGTAGCCACTGTTGTGTTGCGACCGGTATCCGGGCCGGGCAAAGTTTGAGATCTCGTAATGCTCCATGCCGGCCTTCAGGAGCTCGTCACACAGGAGGTCATACATCCGGTTGCAGCACTCGTCGTCAGGTGGCACAATCTCTCCGCTCTGCAGTTGCCGCATGAGCTGCGTGCCTTCTTCGTAACTCAGGTTGTAGGCCGATATGTGTTGCGTGCCGGTGCGTATGGCCTGTTGTATGTCCGACCTCCATTGGCCGATGCTCTGTCCGTGGATGCCGTAGATGAGGTCGATGC
>JAFUXZ010000224.1 GCA_017470795.1 Paludibacteraceae bacterium | reverse complement strand
TCAAGATCGGCAGCGACGCCTTGTGCATATCCGGGACGCGTGCGAATCACTGCCCACGGACCGTTGTAACTTACGCGCACGATGGTTTCCTTCTCGCCTTGAGGCATCAGCATGATGTCAGTCTCAGGCTCCTTGGGCAATATGTAGCGGCTATGGCCTTCAGAATTTCTTATTTTCTTGACTTTTAGCGTACGTATGTCGCGTGATATCGTGGCCTGGGTTGTCTGTATGCCCACTTTACGCAGGGCTTTAAGCAGGTCTGCCTGATCAGAGATGTGCTGCTCAATCAGGATTCTTTTAATGATTTCGAGTCGGTTCTTACGCATGTTTTTTATCTGTTTTCTGTTTATATCATCAGACGAATTTGCCCCAAATATATACATAATATATGCATGTTCCAAACAAAGTCGCATGAATGTGCTGTCCGCTCCCACAGAAGTATATGTACATTGCGTGACGACAGGTGAGCAGGGAGGTGTTCTGACGGAGGTCAGAACAATCGTCATGCTATCTGAATTCTTGCGGAACAGCGCATCCACCGGCTTATTGTCCGGAGTTTCCTGCCGGACAGCCTTTTCCGACGGCCCCGCATCGGTGAAAGTCTTTCTCCATATCTCCTCCGTCAGCGTTGATGCCGCATAACGGATGTCTGTCCACGCAGCTGATGGCTGCAGATGTCCCTGCTTTTGGACTGATGCTGCTACCGGTGGGCTGAGTCTGCGCAGAATGGATCCGTCCGGTCATGCCTGACGGCTTCAGGAAGACGGATTCATGGTGTGTCGTCAACGCTCCTGTCCGGCCCTCCCAACGTCATGTTCGGGTACAGACAGAAGGGGCGAAATGACTCTTGAACCCATTCGTCCAACGAACGCTTTTGCTCCCTTGTCGGCCGGCATGCCTGCTGACAGAACCGGACATGAGTCTTGTCTCTGCGGACGTGCATCGTCAGAAAGACTTTTGAATTGTTATCCCTTTTTTGTACTTTTGCGGCTCATCAGCAGACAGAATCAGATAAAAACAAATCATAAACACCACAACAATGGGAAGAGCATTTGAATTTCGCAAAGCGCGTAAGTTTAAGCGTTGGGGCAATATGGCCCGTACATTCACGAAGATAGGTAAAGAAATTACGATCGCCGTCAAGGCAGGCGGTTCTGACCCGACCGGTAATCCGCGCCTGCGTATGCTCATGGCCCAGGCCAAGAAAGAGAATATGCCGAAAGAGAATGTCGAGCGCGCTATCAAAAAAGCGTTTGACAAAGACCAGTCGGACTACAAGGAAATCAATTACGAAGGCTACGGCCCACACGGAATAGCAATCTTCGTTGAGACAGCAACAGACAACAACATGCGTACCGTGGCCAACATACGCAGCTACTTCAACAAATTCGGAGGGTCATTGGGTACCTCCGGTTCGCTCCAGTTCCTGTTTGACCACAAATGCGTGTTCAATGTTGTGCCCAAAGAAGGTGTTGATTTGGACGAGATGGAACTCGAATTGATTGACTTCGGAGTGGAAGAGTTAGGTCAGGATGAAGAAGGGAACATCGTCATCTACGGCGACTTCCAGTCCAATGCAGATATTCAGAAGTATCTTGAGGACAATGGATTTGAAATTAACTCCAACGAGTTCGTCCGCATCCCGAACGATCAGAAACATCTGACTGCCGAAGAGCGCGAATCGGTTCAGAAATTGATTGACAAAATCGAAGAAGACGAAGATGTTCAGAACGTCTTCACCAATATGGCCGACGAAGAAGAATAATTCGCGGACAAAAACACAGAACGCTGCGTGGACGATTGGATGTCCACGCAGCGTTCTGTATGTAAAGCCCTCATCTCAGAGGATAGGAGGACCGCAGCGCTTCAAAACTGTCTGGCGATTGGCGTAGCATGCGGTCGTCATGCATGATGTCGTAAGGGCGGAGTGGTGCCGGTGCCGGTGGAGCCGTCCATGTGTCCAATCCCAAATGAAAAAAACGGCTCAAAGCCCTGATGCAGCAGGTCGATGCATTAGCTTTGCCCTGCATGCTGTATCCGGCAATGTGTGGCGTAGCAATCAGGGCGTGCTGCAGAGTAGCATGGCAGATGTCCGGCTCGTTCTGCCAGCAATCAACGATATAATCTTTGCCTGACCGGACGACAGCCTGCTCGTCAACGATTCCTCCACGGGCTGCATTGATGATCAGACGGGCATGAGCCGTTCGGATAGCCTGTTCGTCAAGGAGCAGGTGTGTCGGGTAGGGTGGCGCGGTGGTGAGCGGCGTGTGTACGGTGATGATGTCGGCTTGCTGAAGAATCTGCTGCATGTCGCAGAAGTCGGAACAGCCGGACTCGGACATGCGGCGCGGAGGATCACAGAGAAGTGTCTGCATACCATGTCTTCGACACATCTGATGAACCAGACTTCCAACATGCCCTACGCCGATTATCCCGATCACCAACTGCTGCAATGCAATATGCCGCACGGCAGCATAGTGATTTAATGCGGCTTCAACGTACTCACATACCGCAGGTGCATTGCATCCGGGAGCGTTGCTCCATCCGATGCCGTGCAGGCGGCAGAAATCTGTGTCAATATGGTCGTATCCGATTGTTGCCGTGGCGATATAGTGCACGTGAGAGCCTTCCAGCAAGGATGCATTACAGCGTGTCCGTGTACGGATCAGCAGTGCATCGGCTTTGCTGACTCGCCCGGCAGTAATCTCCGAAGGCTCTAACAGTTCTAAATCAGCCACCGTCTGAAGCACATTGACGTATGGGATATGAACATCAGCAATAATGTGTGTCATGGCCTGATGCGATTTTACGCCGCAAAATTACGATAATCTGAAAAATATATATTACTTTTGCAGAACTTCTGCGGAGCCGTATGACCACACCTTAAGGACTATGGGCGTGGTCTTTTCGTTTTGTCGGGCAGTTGATGTGGATGTTCTTGTCATATGGGTACAGCCGTGTTGGACAAATGCCTTTGAAGAAAAACGCCGATAGTACAAAGAACGGTATCGCAGAATCTGACAGAATATATACCACAAGGAAGATGGGAAACTTGTTTGAAAAGATCAGAGGAACGTCCTACGAGCGCGTCAGCCTGGATAACTTTGAGCCGAATCATAAGTTCGTGAACGATGCAGAAGACTCTTCGCTCTCGACCAAAGACCTGAACATATACATCAAGGGGCAGCAGATTCTGAAGAATGTGAGCGTCCAGTTTCCGAAAAACAAAATTACCTGTATCATAGGTCCTTCCGGTTGTGGAAAAAGCACACTTCTGCGTACGCTCAACAGACTGATAGATGGCACAGAAGGTGTGAAGATAGTCGGCAATGTCAATCTGGGTTCACGCAATCTGGTGACAGCGTCGCAGAGTGAAGTGATAGAGCTCAGGCGTCACATCGGGCTGGTACCGCAGCGTCCGTGCCC
>JAFUXZ010000223.1 GCA_017470795.1 Paludibacteraceae bacterium | reverse complement strand
TCCTGCAGCGTAACCTGAAGTAAACAGATACGGCTGTCGGAAAAAGACGACGGACATGAGCCTGTCCGCTGTTTTCCGACAGCCGTCGTTATATGTCACCGACCAGGTGGTCAGGCCCTGTGCTCACCAGACGATGGGCGTCAGTCCGTGCGCTTCCAGATAGTTGTTGGCAGCCACAAAATGGCCATTGCCCATGAATCCGCGATAGGCCGAAAGCGGACTGGGGTGTGCCGACTGCAGAACCAGATGGCGCGAACGGTCGACCACGCTCCCCTTGCGTTGCGCATAACTGCCCCACAGCAGGAACACCACATGCTCCCTGCTTTCAGAAACAGCCCGGACAGCCGCATCCGTAAACTGCTCCCACCCGTGTCCCTGATGAGAGAGCGGGCTGTGCTCCTGCACGCTCAACAGCGAGTTAAGCAGCAGCACACCCTGTTGCGCCCAGCGCGTCAGGTTGCCGCTGACCGGAATCTCTGCTCCCGTTTCGTCGTGTATCTCCGTGAAGATATTCAACAACGAAGGCGGAAAGCGCACGCCGTCCGGAACAGAAAAACTCAAACCATGAGCCTGACCGGCCTCATGATACGGATCCTGTCCGAGAATCACCACCTTGACACGGTCGAACGGACAAGAGTCAAAGGCATTGAAAATCATCCTTGCAGGGGGATAGCACACATGCGCGGCATACTGCGCACGCACAAAATCTGTCAGCTGTTGAAAATACGGCTGGTCGAACTCCGAACTCAGCGCCCGTTTCCAGCCCTCCTCAATACGTACATTCATAGCAGTCAAATCGGGTAGACAAAGAACATGCAACAAAGATAGGACATGCGCCGAAACGAGCCAAAACCGATTTGCTTATTTTGCTCACTTACGCTATCTTTGCCACTCATTTGAAGCCGGATGAAAGCCTTTCTGACCATACTTATTCTTGTGGGTGTTGCCGTGGCAGCACTGAGTGTCCGCATCATCATCAAGAAAAACGGCACGTTCCGCCAGACTGACATCGGCGACAGTCCGGAAATGAAGGCACGGGGCATCGGGTGCACGATGGAGCAGGACCAAGAAGCACGCAAGCAAAGGTGCGCCATCGACGTAAAAAATCTGTAATACGATCAAAACATACCAACAGTACATCATTCAGAATATGAAAAAAACGCTTCTATCGATGCTGGCCTTCGCCACCATCATGACAACAGCATTGACCGCCTGCGGCAGCAAAGACAGCAAAGATGCCGAGACAAAAACGGCAGAGATTATCTACTCGCCGGAGAACGTGTCCGTGCTACCCATCGCCTACATCAACAAAGACTCCCTATTCAGAGCATATCAGTTTGCTATTGACGCACAGAAGCTGTTAGACCAACAGCAGGAAGCCGCCGAGAAGAAACTGGATCAGCGCGCAGGGACCTTCCAAAGCCAGCTCAATAAATTTCAAAATGAAGTGGCAGACTTCCAGCGCAAGCTTCAGAACAATGCATTCTTAAGCCAAGACCGCGCAGAACGCGAACAGCAACGACTGGCACAAGAGGAACAGCGCCTCGCCAAAGAACAGCAGAACATTGAGCAACTGCGTTCGCAACTGGCACAAGAGATTATTGGCCAGAACCAAGAGTTAAGCTTTCAGATGCGCGACTCGATAGAGACCTATCTTAAGGTTTTCAACGCTGACCACCGCTATCAACTCATTCTGACCTATGAAAACGGCGACGACGTCCTGTATCTTCAACCCGAGATTGACATTACGGCACAGGTGATTGACGGGCTGAACGCACGCATGGGAATCAAGAAGGCCGAAAACCGCGAGGTAACAGCAGCAACAGACAGCACGAAAGCCGAATAACCCGGGCAAGCACTAAAAAGAGAGGGAGGGCAAGATGTTCTCCCTCTTCTTTATAAATAATGTAAAGCCAAAACTTCTTCCTGACGATATAGACAGAAAGACATTTCTGACATTGAGCAAAAATGACTATTTTTGCCAACAAAACAGGATTTTTAGGATGAAACGATTCAAAATACACAAAGAAGGACGATTGCTTCTGCTGGCTCTTGTATTTCTGCTGTTCGTCTTCAACGTGATTATATATCTGTACACGAGCAATACATGGTTTGCCATCAACCTGATAGTCACAGCATTACTGCTGATATTCTTCGCCTACTTCTTCCGCAATCCTGCACGCGAGCTCGAAGTGTCCAATCCAAACTTTGTGATTGCTCCGGCCGACGGCACCATTGTTGTGGTAGAGCCAACGGTTGAAGACGAGTACTTCCATGACGAGCGCATCCAGGTAAGCATCTTTATGTCGGTCTTCAATGTGCATGCCAACTGGTATCCAATCGGAGGCAAGATTGTCAAAGCCTTCCATCAAGACGGCCGGCACATTGGCGCATGGCTCCCCAAGTCAAGCAAAGAAAACGAGCGGTCTACAGTCGTCATCGAAACCAAAGACGGAACGCAGATTCTTGTCAGGCAGATTGCGGGAGCACTTGCAAGACGCGTCGTGATGTATGCCAAGGAAGGGAAAGAGGCTCACAACAACGAGCAGATGGGATTTATCAAGTTCGGATCGCGTGTAGACATCTTCCTGCCCAAAGAGACTGAGGTGTTTGTCAACATCGGAGAGAAGACCACCGGCAACTCGACAGTCATCGCCCGGCTGAACACATAGACAAGACACATATATCAACTTTCAGAACAGCCCGAAGCTCCTATTTCGGGCTTTCGTTTACATCAAATACTATGGACAAATTTGAACAACTATTTGCGCAATACGATTGCGACCTGATGAACGATGAGCAAGTGAAGGCAGAAACAGCTGAGCTGCTTGAAAAACACTTCGCCGAGAACAATCATAAAGAAACATGGATGCAGTGTCTGAACCAGATAGACCTGACAACCTTGAGCATAGACGACACGACTGAACGGGTGGTGCGCATGGCAGAGCACGTCAACGATTTCGCTGCCACATTCCCGGGACTGAAGAACGTAGCAGCCATCTGTGTTTACCCGGCACTCGTGCCTTCGGTAAAGAAAGCCCTGAAAACAGACGGCATCGGCATTGCCAGCTGCTGTGGCGGCTTCCCTGCCTCCCAGACTTTTGCAGAGATTAAAGTTGCCGAGACCTCACTGGCTGTCATGGAAGGCTCTACGGAGGTCGATGTTGTGCTGAGTGTCGGCAAGTTTCTTGAAGGAAGATATGACGAAGCCTACGACGAACTGTGCGAAATGAAAGCCGCATGCAGAGATGCGCACCTCAAGGTGATTCTTGAAACCGGAGCGCTGCATACTGCCGCCAACATTAAGCGCGCATCCATCCTGGCGATGCAGGCTGGAGCTGATTTCATCAAGACTTCAACAGGCAAGATTTCGGTCAGCGCAACCGTTGAGGCTGCATACGTCATGTGTCACGCCATCAGGCAATGGCATGAGAAGACCGGTATCAAAGTGGGATTCAAAGCCGCAGGCGGCATATCGACCACTGACGATGCAGTCAGATACTACACCATCGTGAAAGAGATTTTAGGAACAGAGTGGCTCAACAACCAATCGTTCAGATTTGGAGCAAGCCGACTGGCCAACAACCTGCTTACGAGCATTCAGGGGAGTGAAACAAAGTTCTTCTGACCCCGGGCAGTTCAGGACACTGTTTGTCAAACAGAACATCACCACTTAATGGACAAGGCGATAGAAATCATGGCTCCCGTAGGCTCATGGGAGAGTCTGCATGCTGCCATCCAAGCCGGAGCTGACTCGGTATATTTTGGCATCGAGCAACTCAATATGCGCTCACGCTCATCGGCCAACTTCACCTGCGATGACATGCGGACAATTGTGCACACATGCCGTGAGGCCGGTGTACGCACCTATCTCACGCTCAACACCGTGATTTATCAGAACGACCTGCAACAGATGCGGCAGATTGTTGATGCTGCCCGGGAAGCTGGACTGACAGCCATTATCGCGAGCGACGTTGCCGTGATGCAGTATGCTGCGAGTCAAGGTGTTGAAGTACATCTGTCGACACAACTGAACATCGCCAACGTCGATGCCCTGCGCTTCTATGCCCGATGGGCCGATGTCGTTGTGCTTGCCCGCGAGCTGGATCTGAACCAAGTCAGGGAGATTCACCAAGCCATCATAGACCAGGATATACGCGGCCCACACGGAGCGTTGATGCAAATCGAAATGTTCTGTCATGGCGCACTGTGCATGGCCGTGAGCGGCAAATGCTACCTGAGCCTACACGAGCACAACATGTCGGCAAACCGTGGGGCTTGCATGCAGGTTTGTCGGCGGGCCTACACCGTACGTGACAAGGAGAGCGACATTGAGCTTGACGTGACGAATCCGTATATCATGTCGCCCAAAGATTTGAAAACCATCCACTTTATCAATAAGATGCTGCAGGCCGGAGTGAATGTATTCAAGATTGAAGGCCGCGCACGAGGACCTGAATACGTTGCCATCGTCGTAAGCTGTTATAGGGAGGCTGTTCAGGCCTGTCTGGACGGCACATACGATGAGCAGCACATTGCGGCATGGGATGAACGTCTGCGTAAGGTCTACAACCGAGATTTCTGGGACGGTTACTATCTCGGGCAGCGTTTAGGAGAATGGACGCATCGGTACGGGTCTCAGGCAACACGTCGCAAAGAGTTTGTCGGACGTTGCACAAACTATTTTCAGCGTATCGGGGTGGCTGAATTTCACGTAGAATCACAACCCATCAGCGTGGGGGAAGAATATCTTGTCACGGGAGAAACAACAGGAGCCGTGATGGGAACTGTCGGCGAACTGCGTCTTGACCTGAACGCCGTCCCAAGGGTTGACAAAGGCGACATTTTCTCCATGAAAACAGACCGGCCCATACGACGCGGCGACCGCCTGTATGCAATGCGTGTGGTGACGGATGATTCTCTGGTATGACCTACGACGAAACAATTCAGTATCTTTACGCCTCAACGCCGGCATTTCACCTCATCGGTTCGGATGCATACAAACCCGGGCTTGACAATGCAAGAAAACTTCTGCAGGCACTGGGCAATCCTCACCAATCGTTCCGCAGCATTCATGTCGCGGGTACCAACGGGAAAGGATCGACAAGTCATCTGCTGGCTGCAGTGATGCAATCGGCCGGACTTCGCACGGGACTTTACACATCCCCTCATCTGGTTGATTTTGGCGAGCGTATCCGTATTGACGGAGAAAAGATTGAGCAAACATACGTAACTCATTTTGTCGAAGAGCATCATACGTTGCTCGAGCAAATCAGGCCGTCGTTCTTTGAGACCGTGATGGCGATGGCATTCTGCTACTTTCGTGACAGGGCCGTTGATATTGCTGTAATTGAGGTCGGCCTTGGCGGTCGGCTGGATGCAACAAACATCATCACTCCGATACTCAGTGTGATTACGAACATCGGCATGGATCACACCGAATACTTGGGCAATACGATAGAAGCAATCGCAACGGAAAAAGCAGGAATCATCAAGCCGCACGTCCCCGTCGTCATTGGAGAGACTGACGAACGCACAACTCCCATATTCCGCTCTAAGGCGCAGCAAAACGAGGCTCCGATTGTTTTTGCCGACCGGCAGCCAGACTACTCATCAAGCCTGACCTGCGAATTGCACGGCGAGTATCAGCAACACAACAAACAGACGGCAAGGGTTGCCATTGAGCAACTGCGGCAATCAGGTCTTCCGATTCAAGACCGACATATTCGTCAGGGATTCGAACAGGTGTGCCGGCTTACTAAACTGCAGGGACGGTGGCAGCAAATTCATGATGACCCTCTAATCATCTGTGATACAGGCCACAACTCGCATGGTATCCGTCATGTTGCGCATCAACTGCAACAGCTAATGGAGCATCGGAAGTTGTTCATTATTTTTGGCATGGTGGCCGATAAAGACATTGACGATGTCCTGCAGCTGATGCCGCAGCAAGCTTTATACCACTTCGTTGCCCCCGATTCACACCGCGCCCTACCGGCAGAAGAAATGCTCCGACGGGCGCAGAATCATGGGCTGCACGGACAAGCCTTCGAATCGTTTGCAGAAGCCATCGAGAAAGTTCTTGCAGAAGCCCGTCCAACAGACGCCATCTTCATCGGAGGTAGTAACTATCTGGTTGGGACGGCATTAAAATACAAAGCAACTCATAACATCTAATCAACAGAGACAATGAAACGGACACTATTCACCGTTCTGGCCGGCGTGGCCATCATGGCGAGCTTCACGGCTTGCGGGGAGGAGGAACTTTTAAGCAAGGATTTGCTCGCTAACGGTTATTGGATCAGGCAGGACCAGGGCGACGAGTATGAGGTGAACGCCATGCAGTTCTCCAAAGATGTTGCTTATGACTATGTATACGATTTACATGAGTTCGGCTATGAAACACATGGCAGGGGATATGGATTTGACGGGAAACAGATTGTGATTGAAGAGTATGGTATGATGGAAGTGATAAGTCTGACGGCGGATATGCTCGTCGTGGAGAGACATTGGGGCGGTCAGTCGGCATCTGTGACGGAGACTTATGTTCATGCCGACCGGTTGCCTTATGCCGACCAGTTTGCCGACGGACTTGCGGCGATTATGGTCGGATATGGCGTCTACTATGGTGACATGGATTCTTCCGGTGACTACTTGAAATTGGAAATAAGGCAGGATGGGTATTCTCTTTATATTGGTGAGAACATAAATGCCAAGATTTCGGAAAGCACATGGACAGTGTCCTCCTTCAACACCGTTACATTAAAAAGCAACGACGGGGTTGAGACTCTCAATATCACGGTAAGCAACAAAGGAAAGACATTGTCGTTAGCTAACTCCAAAGAAGGCTACGAGATTACGCTCACCCCAAAAAGCGACAAATAACATCAATAGACAGGCGACAATGATACGAACCCGTGAGGTCTGATATTTCTGAACGATTGGAGCATGCGGGCTCGCAAGGGCGAAAAAACAGAATTATTGGAGCCTCTGGAAGTGGGACAACTTATGGCGCATTATAATCTCTATCCCAAAAATGTCAATACGGAAGTGATTATCTGGTCGGTACAGCATTGAAATACTCCCAACCATAACAACGACACCGGAGCATGCAGATGCACCAAAGTCATGCACCTGTATTGAGGCAAGTCAAGTCTTAACGTATTAACGATGCTGACCCTTTACTTGCCTTCTGGGACACAGGGGGCAGGAAGCCGCCTCCCTGCCCTACTTCCTCAATGCTAAACAGAAAGCGGAATCCGCTCGTCCATGTGCTGTTGGACGAGCGGATTCTACATACCAAGATGTATTTGTTTCTCTGCGCTCTGCTTACGAATAAGCCGAAATTCATGCTGACGCCCCCCGCACTTCGCCGTCAATGACCTGATTGCACGACACAACTTACAAACATGCGCCGGCCATTCAGGCAATCGTCAGTTGGCTTCACCGACAAACTTCGTCGAAGGCAGGATGCCTGCTCTACTTGAGACGCAGGAAGCTATAGCCGAAACGATCACATGCCTGGCGTTCAAGCATTTCGCGATCGTCAGGGTGAGCAATACTGATGAGGGCTTTAGCACGTTCAGCGATGTTCTTATTGTGCAGATATACACAACCATACTCAGTGGCAACATACTGGGTCTGGAACCGAGTCGTAACTACGCCTGCACCGGGAGCAAGGTGATGGACAATCTTCGACTGTCCCTTGGCGGTGCGCGAAGGCAGTGCTATGAAGGTCTTTCCTCCTTCTGAGAGCGATGCACCATAGACAAAATCATGCTGCCCGCCAACAGACGAGAAGATGTAGTCGCCGATTGAATCAGCGCAGACCTGACCCGTAAGGTCAACCTCGATTGCTGAGTTGATACTCATCACGCGCGGGTTCTGACGTATGATTTGCGGGTCGTTGGTCCATGCAACATCGCGCATCACGACTTCACGATTATGGTCGATGAAGTCATACAGCCGTTGCGATCCGAGGGCAAGAGAGCCAACGCTCACTCCGGGCAGAATCTTTTTTTGTGAATTGTCAATGATGCCGGCTTCAATCAGTGGAACAACACCATCCGTTAATGCTTCGGTATGAATCCCAAGATGCCTGTGGTCACGGATGCTGTTGAGTACGGCATTCGGAATACCGCCTACACCTATCTGCAATGTGGCTCCGTCGGGTATATGCTCCGAGATGTGGCGACCAATGGCGGCTTCCACTTCGGTAGGCTGGC
>JAFUXZ010000222.1 GCA_017470795.1 Paludibacteraceae bacterium | reverse complement strand
TGGGCCGTCTGGTAGGCCGGAAGCGGATGGCGTGAGCGGTTGACAACTTTGACTTGCATAGAGATATTCGTTTTTCTTGAAGATTGATTCATGAAGAGATGTCCGGCAGCAGACCTCATCAGATGTGCCGGTCGGTGGTGATCAGGGCATGCAGGCCGTGATGCACGATGCTTACATCGACCACGGCATCTTCGGCATGTGGGTCGCCGTCGCAGTGAAAGACTTCGGCCGCAGTCCGTTCGAGCGTGACGTGTTGCGCCCGCATGATGTGTACATACACACCCTGACCGATGCTTTTGGTGAAGAGCATCGTTGCCATCACGGGCAGAGCAAGGACAGGTATCTTGTTGACCACCACCACGTCCATCAGCCCGTCCTGAACACTGGCCTTGGGAGCGATATAGGCGTTGTTGCCCCATTGTCCGGCATTGGCAAAAGTCACGAGGAACGCCTCTGTGTCAAGGTCGATGCCGTCGCCCTTTATGCGGTAGTGGCGGCGTTTGTATCCGAAGAACTCGTGCACCATGGTCTTGATGTAGGTGGAGAGTCCCCGCTCGCCTGCGCGCGCAAAGCAGTCGGCAATGTAGGCATCGAAGCCCGTTCCGCAGGTGGTGAAGAACGGCCGGCCGTTCTCCACTCCGTAGTCAATCTGCTCGATGCGTGCCGTGTTGAGGGCTTCAACAGCCTGACGCGGATTGCGTGATATGTGCAGATGCCGCGCCAGTCCGTCGCCCGATCCGATAGGGATGATGCCGAGAGCGGTCTGCGTGTCCCGCAGCCCGGAAGCCACCTCGTTGACCGTTCCGTCACCCCCGACAGCCACGACGGCACCATAGCCCTCTGCTGCAAACTGCCGGGCAAGTTCCACACCATGACCGGCATGCTCCGTCATGACGACAACGGGCTCGAAGCGCGACTTGTCGATGGTCGACATGATGAGGTCGGGCAGGGCTTCCTTGTCCTTACGCGTTCCTGAAATAGGATTGATGACAAATGCTGTTTTCATCTGTTTGATGCCTGAGCGGTCTGACAGCGCCTGATTTTTTGCGCGCACACCGCATCCATGCAAAGGTAGCAATTGTCTGCCGATGCGCAAAACGCGTGCCAAACCGGGCGCAGAAGGCTCCCGTCAAGGCATCGCCGGCAGCGGTGATGGGGCGCATCTGTATGCCGAGAGCTCCGCTGACGGTCTTGGTGAGGCAGCAGCCTTCCGTGCGTCACGAGTCTGACGGCTGTGCCTGCCCGTAACGCCCGTACAGGCCGGCATCTGCGGGCTGCGTACGTCCGTAAGCTGTCGGCCGCCGAAAGCCGCCGGTCTGCATCACGCCGTACGGATAGCCTCCAGCCGCAGCCGGCAGACATGCGCTCCCCGAATGCTTCCCGGCCCGACCGCCCCAGAGGTGCAGAGCGTAGGCACGGCCGGGCACGATGGCGGGAGTGCGGGATGCAGAGACCGGAGAGACGATGCTGCGGACGGCTGCATGCGGAGCGGGCAGTGACCATCACGGCCGGACTGCCGCGCACACGACCGACGACATGTCGTGCGAAACGATTTTTTTCGATACCTTTGCACTACGTGCATCAGCGCACGTGTTTGTTTCATCTTTCAGATTTTTCGACAACATGAAGATTCTTCTCCTCGGTTCAGGCGGACGTGAGCATGCCATCGCCTGGAAGATTGCCCAGAGTCCACGCTGCGACCGGCTGTACATCGCCCCCGGCAATCCCGGAACAGCACAATGCGGCACCAACCTGCCGCTGAAGGTCAACGATTTTGAAGGCATCCGTCAGGCCGTCATCGACCATCAGATAGACCTTGTGGTGGTTGGTCCGGAAGACCCGCTCGTCAACGGCATCAGCGACTTCTTTGCGCAGGATGCCGACCTGGCACGCATCCCCGTCATCGGACCCGACCGGGCAGGAGCCCGGCTGGAAGGGAGCAAGGACTTCGCCAAGCAGTTCATGATCAGGCACCACATCCCGACCGCCCGACACTTCAGCGTGACGGCCGCCAATGTGGAAGACGGCATCCGCTTCCTGCATCAGCTGAAAGCGCCCTATGTGCTCAAGGCCGACGGACTGGCTGCAGGCAAGGGAGTGCTGATTCTCGACGACATTGCACAGGCCGAACAACAGCTGCGCGAGATGCTCGACGGCAAGTTTGGCGCAGCAGGCTCGACGGTGGTCATCGAGGAGTTCCTGAGCGGCATTGAGTGCTCCGTGTTTGTCATCACCGACGGCCGCCACTACCAGCTCCTGCCCGAAGCCAAAGACTACAAACGCATCGGCGAACAGGACACCGGACTCAACACCGGCGGCATGGGCTCTGTGTCGCCCGTCCCCTTCTGCACAGACGACTTCATGGAGAAGGTGCGTCAACGCATCATCCAGCCGACCATCGACGGACTGCAGGCCGACGGCATCTGCTATCGCGGCTTCATCTTCTTCGGCCTGATGAATGTCAACGGCGACCCCTACGTGATTGAATACAACTGCCGCATGGGTGACCCTGAGACCGAGACCGTCATGCTGCGTCTCAAGTCTGACCTCGTCGACCTGTTTGAAGGCGTGGCCGTCGGCGATCTTGACAAACGCACGGTTGAGCAGGACGAGCGCAGCGCAGTGGCCGTGATGCTCGTATCAGGCGGCTATCCTGAAGCCTATGAGAAAGGCAAGGTCATCAGCGGACAGGACGACGTGGAGGGCAGCATCCTGTTTCATGCAGGGACAACCCTCGCCGACGGCCTCCTGAAGACTGCCGGCGGACGCGTGATAGCCGTCAGCAGCTATGGACCGGACATGATCACCGCCCGACAGAAAAGCCTGAGCGAAGCCCGGAAGATTCACTTTGAAGGAGCCTATCACCGCCGCGACATCGGGAGTGACCTGCTGCCGAAAGCAAACGCCAGCGCCGAATAACAACACCGGCCCGACCGACACCGGCCGGCCAACAAACACAAAACACCTGCCACATGTCCAAGATTTTAGTCATAGACGACGAACGGAGCATACGCAACACGCTCAAAGACATCCTTGAGTTTGAACACTACAATGTCGAACTGGCCGAGAACGGCCGGCAAGGACTGGAAAAAGCACTCACCGGCAACTACGATCTCATCCTGAGCGACATCAAGATGCCCGAAGTGGACGGCATGGAACTCCTGCAGAAGCTGGCCGAAAGTTCAGTCGAGACCCCGATTGTGATGATTTCAGGACACGGCAACATCGAGACCGCCGTCGAAAGCATCAAACTCGGAGCATTCGACTTTATCGAGAAGCCGGTCGATCTGAACCGACTGCTCATCACCACCAAGAACGCCCTCGAAAAGAAGCACATCACAGCCGAAAACAAGACGCTCCGCAAGAAAATACAGACCAAGCGACAGATGGTGGGTGAGAGCCCGGCCATCCGACACGTACGCTCCATGATAGAGCGCATCGCCCCAACAGACGCGCGGGTGCTCATCACCGGAAGCAACGGCACCGGCAAGGAAATAGTGGCACAGCTCATACACGAACAGAGCCGACGTGCAAACATGCCGCTCATAGAGGTCAACTGCGCTGCCATACCGTCAGAGCTCATCGAGTCAGAACTCTTCGGACATGAGAAAGGGGCTTTCACATCAGCCATAAAACAACGCATCGGCAAGTTTGAACAGGCCGAGGGAGGGACGATTTTCCTCGATGAAATCGGAGATATGAGTCTCGCGGCGCAGACCAAGGTGCTGCGTGCCCTGCAGGAGAACGAAATCTCACGCGTCGGGTCGGACAAGGTAATCAAGATTGATGTCCGCGTCCTTGCTGCCACCAACAAAGACCTCAAAGCCGAGATTGAGAAAGGCAACTTCCGTGAAGATTTGTTCCACCGCCTGAATGTGATACCTATACACGTACCCGATTTGGATGACCGCAAAGAGGACATACCGCTCCTCGTCGACTACTTCTGCCAGATGGTGTGTCAGGAACAGGGCATCCCGCCCAAACACCTTGACCCGACCGCCATCAGCGCACTGCAGCAACGCTCCTGGACGGGCAACATCCGCGAGTTGCGCAACGTGGTGGAACGCCTCATCATCCTGTGCGGCAACGTCATCACCGACAAAGACGTCGAGGAGTTCGGCTGAACAGCCAGAAATGACAGGACACGTCCTGAAACGACAATCAGCAACAATCGTTTCAGGACGTGTCCTGCGTTTCTGCAAGTATGGTCTGTGGTCAGAAATAGCGCAGCCATGCGAAGTGAGGCCGATGCTGCAGGTAGTGCACATCCGCCTGATTGGCATACGCCTCGCGCTCAAAACTGATGTCATCATAAGCCTTGCCGAGCCAGCGCCGCACACTCACCCCACCCCGCTCACGCAGCGTGAGGGCACGCAGCAACAGGCGGAGCAGCCACTCTGACACATACAGGACATAAAACGGCAGGACAAGCAGCTCCAGCATCTGACGCGTGTGCGTACGCTCATGACGCAGCAAAGACTCACGCATGCCACAGCCCTTACGCACAAAGATTATCCCGAACAGATTCATGGCCACGAATCTGCCCGGAGGGAGCAACCTGTTTCGGACAATCACAGACATCTGTGCAAGACTTAACAGCGCAAAGATATGACCTCACGGACAAAAGCGCAAACATCGGCATGCACACCGGAGACGCAGCAGACCCCACGCCGGCAAGCCGCCACAGCCCGACATGCTGACGGCTCATGACCGCCCGTTTTTGCAAAAACGCACAACAAACACTACTTTTGCAAGACCTGAAGAACGGCAACACATGCAGATTGGAATACTCGGAAACAACTATCGCGACACGACCCTGCTGATTGTTGAGCGCATCATCAACCGGCTTGAAGGACGCGGCGTGCAGGTCAACATCTGCCCCGAAATCTACACCGGCCTTCCAGACCGTTACCGCAGCCAAAGCCACGTGTCAGAACTGAAAGCCTTCGTCGGCAACGACGCCTTCCTGTCGGTCGGAGGCGACGGAACCTTTCTGACCTCTGCCGCCCTGATAGGCAACCGCGAAATACCGATTCTGGGCGTGAATACCGGCCGGCTCGGATTCCTGTCAGACAGCTCCATCGAACAACTCGAACAGTCGGTTGACGACCTGATAGCCGGCAATGTCGAGATAGAGCGGCGCAGCGTGCTCCACGTCGTCAGCTCAGACAGCAGCATCAAGGGAAGACGCTATGCACTGAATGAGATTGCTGTCCTCAAACAGGATCATGCCTCCATGATCTCTGTCGAGGCTACCGTCGACGGGCGGCTGCTCAACATCTATCAGGCTGACGGCCTGATCATCAGTACACCCACAGGCTCAACAGCCTATAACCTGTCGGTCGGAGGGCCATTGCTGGTGCCGGAGAGCCCGAGTTTCGTCATCTCACCGGTGGCCACGCACAGCCTGACTGTTCGCCCGTTAGTCATTCCGGACACATGGCGCATACACCTGCGCATCGGGAGCCGATCGGGTAACTACCTGATATCCATCGACGGGCGCTCACAGACCTTGCAGCAACTGACCGAACTGACCATAGAGCGGGCCAGATACGACGTGCTCGTGGTCCACACAAAGGGCAGCGACTTCATGGACACACTGCGCAAGAAACTCCTGTGGGGCTCGGACACACGCAACTGATTCATTAACCAACACACCATACAAACATGAAACGGATTCTGATATTTCTGGCTCTCATACCCTGTCTGTGCATGGGGCAACTGACCAACAAACGCGGACAGGAACTGTATGCCAACGAACTGACGGCAAGCATTGGTACACCTTCTTTTGTCGGAAGCACCATTATGTTTGTCGTAGATGTGATTGATGCTTTTGGCTCTGCACTTACCGACGGCACATTCGACAACACATTTCACGGGCAGTATACGCTCCAGTATATGCATCGCTTCAAACCATGGTTCGCATTTGGCGGGAAAGCAACCTATGAGGGGTATGGCATCCGGAACTACACCGACAAAAGCAAGACGGTCAGGAATGGCTCGTCGTCCATCTGGTTCAGCACGCTGATGCCTACGGTACGTTTCTCGTATGTCAACCGTCCCGTCGTTACCTTGTATTCAGGACTTGACATGGGTATTCTTTTCGCCGGCATGCAAGATATAGACGACAACAGAATTTTCGGCGTCTTACCTGCCGGCAACATAACCTTGATGGGAATTCACGTGGGCAGAAAAGTCTATGGCATGGGCGAACTGAACTTCGGCTTCGACGCCTACGCCAAAATAGGCATCGGCTACAGATTCTGATCTGCGACCGGCCGTCACACAACGGTCATACGAACATCATGCACCCACCGGTATGCCCGTCGGGGTGCATGATTCGCTTATCAGACCCACAACGACAACAAGCAACATATCATACACACGATGAAATCAAGCAAACAACTCCGCATCGTATACATGGGGACACCCGAATTTGCAGCCGAAAGCCTGCGCACACTGGTTGAGGGCGGCTACAACGTAGTGGCAGTGGTGACAATGCCCGATAAGCCGGCCGGACGCGGACATCGGATGCAGCAGTCAGCCGTCAAGCAGTATGCTCTCCAGGCCGGACTGCCCGTCCTACAGCCTGAGCGGCTCAAAGACGAACAGTTCTTGTTGGCCCTACGCAGTTATGAGGCTGACATGCAGATTGTCGTGGCGTTCAGAATGCTTCCGGAGGTTGTCTGGAGCATGCCGCCGATGGGGACATTCAATCTGCACGCATCGCTCCTTCCGCAGTACAGAGGCGCAGCGCCTATCAACTGGGCCGTCATCAATGGAGAACAGCAGACAGGCGTGACGACTTTCCTGCTCCAACACGAGATTGACACGGGCAACATTCTGCTGCAGCGCAGCATACAGATCGGACCGCGAGAAGATGCCGGCAGCGTGCATGACCGGCTGATGATGCTGGGCGCACAGACTGTGGTTGATACGGTCGAACTGCTTGCATCGGGCAATGCGCACCCCATCGCACAGGACGAACTGAGCCAACAGCCCTTAAAGCCTGCCCCGAAGATCTTCAAAGAGACCTGCCGGCTCCGATTTGACACCACGGCCGACAACGTCATGCATCAGGTGCTCGGACTGGCACCCTATCCGGGAGCCTGGTTTGACATGCAACTGGAAGGCATGACCGAGCCGATGGTCTGCAAGGTGTATGAGGTCGAACCGGTTACGGAGACACCGGGCCGGGAGCCGGGATGCCTGATGACGGATTACAAGACCTATATCCGCGTGGCGACCACGGACGGATATGTTGAACTGCGAACCATACAACTGCCGGGGAAACGGCGCATGAGCGTGCGTGATGTTCTCAACGGGATACATTGACAAGAAGATGAAACACAGCGGTCTGTCAAACGGATTTATCATCGCAGCACTGATGATTCGCACCATTGGTGCCTGCGCAGCCGGCATGGACGACCCGGCGGCAGGTTCGTTGCGCTGGTCGGTAGACACGGCGCATCACTGCCTGTATGTCTATGGCGGCGGTGACATGCCGGATGCACAACCCGGAGGCTATGAGGAGTGGAACGAGTGGAAGGACAGCATCACGACCGTTGTTCTCGGCGACAGCATCACCGCTGTAGGTCAGTGGGTCTTCTCCGGCTGGGGCATCAGGAGCATCCGGCTGGGACGGATGACGAACACCATCGGAGCACATGCCTTTCAGTATTGCCGCAGCCTTCAGGACGTCCGCTCAACGGAACAGGTTGCCTGCATCGGGGCTTCAGCCTTTGCCTATTGTGACAGCCTCAGATGGCCCGCGTTTTCAGACCGGCTCGATACGATTGGTGATTATGCATTTGAACGCTGCACCGCCTTGGACAGCCTTGTGCTGACGGGCCGGATGTCCGTCGTCGGCAGTTCTGTCTTTGCAGGATGCAGCGGCGTCACATCGGCATCATTCTATAATGCACAGGCACAGATGGGCAGGCGCATGTTCTACGGCTGTGTGTCTCTGCAACAGGTTGCACTCCCAAAATCCCTGCAGCGTATCCCCGAAGCGGCCTTCAGCGGCTGTACTGCACTGCGCAGCATCAGCCTGCCACAATCGGTCGGCAACATCGATGAGCGTGCTTTCTCCGGCTGCTCGTCCATGAGAAGCATCGACCTGCCCAAAGCATGCAGGGTAGCACCGCATGCCCTCGACGGCGTCCCGCTACGCCGCATGAACCGCTATTAAAAACCAGCAGCCTCCCGGACAATGTCAACAGTTCGGGAGGCTGCTCTTATTTATCTGTTCGCCTGCTGCTGACATAGAGCCGGCAGGCGTGATGCGGGCGTACGAAAGGCGGCTGAACGCTGCCATGTCACCATCGCCCCGGGCTCAGGAGGCCGACTTGCCTGTCTTCACCCGAATATACACAGCGGTCAGAATCTTCTTGGTATGCAGGGGGAAGTCGCCCTGCATCATCCAGCCATAATAGCCCGGATCGCGCTTCAGGACGTCTGCGAGAACCTGACCTTTATATTTGCCGAAGTTGATGACCTCCTGCTTGTTCTTGTTCCACACAAAGCGGCCGGCATAGTCGACGTTTTGACTGATGGTGGAATAATCAGCAAGGTATCCGACATCGTTCTTCAGGTCGGGGTAGCGGTCAAGCTGTGCTTTGAGAACCTCGTAGGTGGCCATCGTGTCTGCATTGGCCGAATGGGCATCGGTGAGTTCGCGCCCGCAATAGAACCGGTAGGCTGCCGAGAGGGTTCTTTGTTCCTTGCGGTGAAAGATGTTCTGAACGTCGATGTGCCGACGTTTCATCAAATCTATATCAATGCCGGCGCGGAGCATTTCTTCTCCCAACATGGGAATATCGAAGTGATTGGAGTTGTATCCGGCAAGATCGCAGCCTTCAAAGTCGCGTGCAATCTCGGCTGCCACCTGCTTGAATGTCGGGCAGTTGGCAACGTCTTCGTCGTGTATGCCGGTGACGGCTGTGGCTTCGGCAGAGATGTGCATCTCAGGGTTGATGCGGATGGTCTTGGACTCTTCGCGCCCGTTGGGCATCACCTTGGTGTATGCTATCTCGACAATGCGGTCTTTTGACAGGTCCAGGCCGGTTGTTTCAAGGTCGAAGAAGACGAGCGGTGTTTGTAGGTTGAGTTGCATGGTGTGAGCGAAAATGAAGGAGGAACTCCGGTACGAACCGTGCTCCTCCTATC
>JAFUXZ010000221.1 GCA_017470795.1 Paludibacteraceae bacterium | reverse complement strand
TGTCAGTATCATGATAAATCTTTTCATTGTGCTATAAGAATTTAGTTATTGACTCGGAGTGTTATCGATTACCACCACCAATGATAAGCATTAGCTAATTGCCATAATATAATTAGGAACAAAGCTATTGCTAACCAAGGTGAGCAACCATTGTTATCTTGATTATTGTTGGATGTCGCCATGACTCAAAATGTTATGCATTATGTTTTTATTGATAAGACATGTCACTTGTGACAAGACAGCATCGCTGCCTCTACGCCATTGACTGCACACGATGGGCAGGGAGTCAATCTATGCCTGATACATGAAAGCAGCCACAGATGCCGCTGGTTGCAAAGGGCTGAATGTCTGTCATCCTATTTTCAACGCACCAATCAGCTGATTGATGTCATCGATATGATGGCGGGTCATATGATCTTCAATACCCTGCGCGATGTCAACGCTACGGCGCGGATCAACGAAGTTGGCCGTTCCAATCTGCACCGCCGTGGCTCCCGCAAGCAGAAATTCGACTGCATCCGTGGCTGTCATTATGCCCCCTAAGCCGATAACGGGGATATGCACCGCCCGCGCCACCTGCCACACCATACGGAGCGCTATCGGCTTGATACAGGGTCCGGACAGTCCACCTGTCACGGTTGACAGAATCGGTCGCTGACGTTCTGCATCAACAGCCATTCCTAAAAAAGTATTTACGAGCGAGACAGCATCAGCCCCTGCCTGTTCGGCAGCACATGCAATCTCAACGATGTCAGTCACATTGGGCGACAGTTTGACAATCAGCACTTTCCCATAGGCCTGACGCACAGCACGGACGACCTCTGACGCAGCACGAACTGAAGTTCCAAAGGCCATTCCGCCCTGACGCACATTGGGACATGAGATGTTGAGTTCTATCGCCGGGATGTTCTCAAGTTGAGCGATACGTTCAGCACAAGCCACATAATCATCAACCGCCGATCCGGACACATTGACTATCACCTGTGTCGGCAGGTCCTTGATTTTGGGATATGTCTGAGTGGCAAAGTATTCCACTCCCGGGTTTTGCAGCCCGACGGCATTGAGCATACCACTCGGCGTTTCTGCCATGCGCGGATAGGGGTTACCCTGACGCGGATGGAGCGTTGTGCCTTTAACAATGATGCCGCCCAGACGTTCTAAAGAGATAAAATCAGTATATTCGAGTCCGTAGCCAAAGGTTCCTGATGCGGTAAGCACCGGATTGGAGAGCCGCAGTGAGCCGATGTTCACACTTGTATTCATAGTGGTCAGCAATCTGTTAATGAAAAAATTTCGGATGCATCAAACACAGGTCCTTCCGTACACGTGCAGCGATGTTGGCCGTTCACATCCCTGACCACGCAACACAGACAAGCCCCTATGCCGCAGGCCATACGGTTCTCAAGCGAGACCTGACATCTGACGCCACGTGCAAGTGCCATCTGCGCCACCGCACGCATCATCGGCATCGGACCGCAGACGTACCATGCGTCAAAGGTCTTGCACAACACATCATGTGCCGTAATCAGCCCTTTCATTCCTGCAGTCCCATCGTCAGTCGTGAGATGCACGTCTCCCCACCGGGCATACACATCCTGCCTGACCAATTCTGACGATGTACGTGCGCCCATCAGGAAGGTAACGCCTGCTCCTGCTTCGTGCATCGTGCGTCCAAGGTACAGCATCGGAGCTGCCCCCACTCCGCCCCCTATCAGGAGCACGTTCCCGCCACGCTCAGGCATCTTAAAACCAGTTCCGAGCGGACCAATGAGGTTGACGCTATCGCCCGCCTGAAGCGAGGCCAGATGATGTGTTCCGCGCCCCACAACCTGCACCAGAAGTGACAGGGTACGGGTCGACAGGTCAATGTCGTGTATCGAAATCGGTCGACGCAGCAGAAGGTCCGGTGCATCGGTTCGGACATTGACAAACTGCCCCGGGCGCCAGTCTTCCAACCGTTCGTCGCCCTGCAGCTGAAGCAGCACCAGGCGTTCTGACAACCGGCTTACCGTGAGCACGGTCATATCTTGAATTGTTTTCATTGGTCAAAATCTGTCTAATTGATTATCTGCATCAAACAGGGAATCAGAGGGCCGCTCTGATACCCCATGCACTGAGCAGTTCCATCATCGTCCATACGGCCCACACAGCAAGCAGGGCCGAGTCAAACCGGTCGTAAAAGCCGCCATGCCCGGGCATCAGTTTTCCTGAGTCTTTCACCCCCGTGATACGCTTCACCATCGACTCAACCAAATCACCCAGCGTGCCGAACACCACAACTACAACCGCCAGCACGATGCCATAGAAGCTGCAACCCGTTGTCAACTGATAGTACACCCCTCCGGCAACCATCGCAAGCAATGCTCCGCCGGCAAACCCCTCCCATGACTTCTTGGGAGAGATCCGCTCAAACATTTTATGCCGGCCAAACGCGCGCCCTGACAAATAGGCGAAAGTATCGTTCACCCAAATCAGGCAGAACACAGCCAGCAGCAGTTTCGCAGAATGCTGTTCCAGCAAATTCATCAATGCGAACGGGATGGCTATCAGAAAAATCGCAAGCAGTGAATACCCCATGTTGTTCAACGCCTGCCCGCGATGACGAAACAGTTCGATGACCGGCATCAACACCGGAACAATCCACACAACAGGCCGAACCCATGTCAGACAGGATGCGAATAACTCACAGTATGACAGCACGGACAGATAAACCAACACGCCTGCCAGCAGGACAAGCCACTCCATCAGCCGGACGTGCTCCAAACGATTGGCCATCTGGCAGTATTCATGCAGACAAATCAGCATAAACACGCCCAAAACCACTGCGCACAGCACCGGAGAAACCAATATCGAACACACCAGCAGGGCCACAAATACCGCCCCGCTCAGCGTCCGAACAAACATATTGCTCATAAGGATTTGTAAAAATTTTCTGCGAAGATAAGATTTTTGCACCACAATCAATCATCGGGCCAACCGGAGCATACAACTGACGGATGCATCAAAACGCAGCACTCATGAGCCCGGGACGGATGAAGACCTGTCAGCCCACCAGCAGCAAGAACACACCTCCTGCCCGCCGGCTTCAGTCTGACCGCACCAAGCTGCATGATGCAGCCCGGATGCACGCCTCCCACCAACATGACACCGGGCTGTTATGACAGCACATAACGCCGGAGAGTCACAACGCCCGCCCGTCACGACATAAAGTCGCTGCCCGCGCCCCCGCTGACAGGGAAACAGCACATATGACACGCCTGACATGGCTGACATGTAGTCACACGATACTGCCACAAACATAAAAAAAGTAGTCAGCATGATGCTGACTACTCAATCTTTTCAGTTGTGGACGAAGAGGGATTCGACCCCCCGACCCTCTGCTTGTAAGTAATGTTGTTACTCCTAAAAATCAAGTAGTTATATTTTTGTTTATATATATTGCTATCTTTCTGCTATGTTTATAATCAATGCACTAACGGGTTGGACATAAACATATGTGCTATAGAAATTTATTGATATAGAAAGAAACGTCAAAACGCTTATTTCCATCATACATATAGTACTTTCCCGTACGTGCTTCAAACTCAATCTTTATATTCAAGAAATCTTCAGATTCGTTAATACACTGATGATATTTCAGCAACTCAATATCGCCGGGGGAGAACACAAAAAATATATTTACATTATCTCCTCCTTTTTCATATCTACCCACAATAATGTATCTTATCTGACTTTCTATATATTTTTCAAATCGGTCTTTCTTGATGCGCGCATATATGCGACCATCACGGATGTGAGTAGTTTTTACTTGGATATAATAATAGATGTTATTCTTGACTGCTACGACATCTATTCCCTCATCAAGCAACATTGTATTTGCATTATATCCTCTGAACATAAGTTCTGAAATAACGGCACATTCACCTGCCTTTCCAATATAAATTGAGTCCACATCACTATCTCCATTAGGAGTTCGACGATTACGTCTTTTCCTATATTTCCCTCCCGAATCCCTTGTTAGAAATGAGTCACTACCACTTTTCAAATCTTCTCTAATAATTCGCTCAACATTATGCTCTACTTCTTCCTGAAGTTCAGGATCTATTAGTAACGAATCTGGGTAAAGCGCGGCGATTATTTCCTTTTTAATATCACGCATCCTCTTTTTCTCATTTGCATTTTTGAATAGCGATACAACAGTTTCAATAGTGATGGTTTCCATAATATCTATCTGCTTATATTTGATTCATATTCCTGTGTAAGAAGTTTTAATGGGGTAAGCATTTCCGTCTCGGCAGTACTTGAAACTATTTGACGAGGTATGTGGAACGTAAAATCGAGACAGATCTTCGACGGTATCAATGGGAACTTTGCCCTGTGTCAGTAGTTCTACTTTTTGTTTAACCTGGCTAGGGCTCTTGTCTTGGATAACGATACGTTGTAGATATTGCATAGAATTAATGATGAACGAATCCATATTATGATTGACATCAGGGAAAGAATAACCTATAATAACCAAAATAGTTGTCGAGTTAATCGACCTTTCAATTTCTAATCGAAACTGATCATTATCAAAACATCTCTGTTCCCATGCAAAGGATATGGCTGAAGATATTTGATGCCTTTTCTTTTCATCGTACCCATAAGAGTTGAAGTAAGATATTTTTTGTTCTGATGTATGATTTGAAATCACGTCTTTCAAAGATGTTGCCGGTTCTCTTAAGTTCACCAATAAAGGCAAGGCAACTCCGTTCAACTTCGTGTATGTAAAAGGCAGCAGAGGTTTGAATCGGCAAGCAAAGAAGGTTTTGCATATAGCGTTAAATATATTTCTATATGTATAATCAAAATCGACAAACAAATCTGGAAACGCATCTCTATATGCTAATTCTAACTGTACATCATAGTTCCACGAAAGAATCCTTACATTATCCACAAAAGTTCCATTCGAGTTCGTTATTTGTTGTATGAATTGAGTATATCTTGTATCAAAATTTTTCTCATTTTGCCATAGAACAAAGCAAAGTGTGAGTAACCGCTTTATCTTATCCAATTCCATACCATAATCAACATTTATGATTTCCCCATCGTATATCTTCTTTGCATAAACATCAATCGTTCCGTATCGTTTGCATTTATCCATTAACCATCGTAACTCCTCCTGTAGAGTTGGCCCCATCTTTACTTCCGATAGAAGCCTATTTACAGCAGACTCCATTTGCGAATACATGGGAACACCAGTGTTTTGTTTATCATGCTTCCATGTACCTACACTCGCACCAGCACCTAATAAGTATGTAACATGCTCTCGTTGCAAGATTTCGTTACCTTTTTTGTTCATATATAATTTTTACCTTGCCCTCCAAAAGAGCAATGTATTTGTTAAGACTTGCTATCGTAGTATCTTTTTCCTCGCATCTTTTACACCGCGGCTCGGCGGATGTCTCTAACACATACTTGTCAGGATAAGTGATAATATCAATGACACGAACTTGTAAGGCTTCTGCAATTTTGACAAGCAGGCTAAACTTTATATCACTATTCCGTGTTATATAATTTGAATACGCAGACTGTGATATGCCTAACTTTTGCGCAACAACAGACTGCTTTAACCCTTTGTTTTTGCGGATTAACTCGATGTTTTTCTGTAAGTCCACCATAATCATAAAGATAAAGTATTGATAATCAATAAATTGTGATTTATTAAAAAATAATATCACAAAAAAAATTTGCGATATCACAAATATGTGATATATTTGCAGCGGAAACCAATAGTCGATTGCAAATAGAACCATAATATCACGATAGATATGGGAAATCTAATAATGAAGATAGACGCGCGGGCAACGTTGCTGTCAATGCGTAGAAAGGAGTGGTTGGAGTTGCCGGAGACAGTGAGTGCTTACCGCAGTCTTAAAGAAACAGCCAGTCGTTTGAAGGCAAAGGGTCTTGGCGTCTGGACAGTGGACAGTACGAGTTGCGTTGGTAAGATCATTGTGAAAAGGGAGAATTGATGGCTGCAAGAGCGGAAGACATATATAATCTCCAAAAAGAAAAGTACATTTTTCAGGTGTCATTCTAAATAGAAAAGTACATTTTTCATAAATATGCAAGGGGCAGGTAGCTTTGACAAGTTGCCTGCCCTTCTTACACTGTTAAACGCCATTTCAGCGTGCTTTTAATGAATGCTTAAGGCTATACGTTCAGGGTAAATTTTATGTCCTTGTCGCCGTTGAGGAGGCGGAAGGTGTTGAACAGATTGGTCTGGTAGATGTGGACATTTCCGAGGTATAGGGTGATGGTTTTGAGGGGCAGACCGATTTCCCTGCTCATGAGGTAGAGGTGATAGATGTCGGAAGGCAGACCGAGGTTGGCATCGCTGCTTCGCTGGTAGGCTGAAAGAATGAGACTGCCGTCTTCTATCTGAAACTGCACAAGGGAGAGGCAGGGCTGTTGGTTGGTCTCCACACCTGTCTCACCGAGAAAGAGGACATAGTTCTTACTTTCTCGCTTCTCGGTGCAAATTTTCTCGGCTAAGGCTGGAAATCGGCTAAAGTAAGTTGGATAAGAGTTGCGGAGTTGCTCCCCGCAGTAGTCCCACCATGTGATGCCTTCCGCGCGATACTGCTCGGTGGAGGTAATCCCGGCTTGGAACATTTGTAACTCGGTTCGTAGCTTGCGACGGGCGATGCCATGGGTCTCGAAGATGTCGAGCAGGTCGGCTGGTGTGAGCCGG
>JAFUXZ010000220.1 GCA_017470795.1 Paludibacteraceae bacterium | reverse complement strand
CTTGGCATCAGTCGAAACTCCCGTCTGAACAAGATAATCGACTGAATAACAGTTACTTATCGCCCCCCCCCCGTGAGGATGGCGAGCAGCATGATGTAGCATTTTCTCATAGATGGATAGTTTTTTGTTTGTGTATTTACTGACAAATGTAGTGGTTATTAGGAAGATAAGTCTGCTCTGTCGGACTTGGAAATGGGATAATATCGTCCGAAACATAGGTTACAATCGTGCGATGCGGGCGATGAGGCACATGAAAGGATGCGTCGTCTCATCGCTGCCGGCTTCTGCAGGGGGCAGGGTGTGTGCTGGTGTCCGGCTGTCGGTGCCGGCTGTCGTGAAGGCTTCGGCCGACCTGTGTCCGTCGGCGCTGTACGGGGCCTGCTTCTTGTCGGCATGCAGAGCCGCCGGCAGCAGTCATGCACAACCCTTGCCGATGCATGACGCGCTCTGTGCAGCCGTCGGAGCACGTTTGCCCCCGGTGTCCGCCGCCGGCAATGCGGAGCCGGACAGCATGCGGCTGATGCAGGCCTGCAGGAGGGGTGATGACGCAGCAGGCAGTGTCTGATTTGCTGTTATAAAAAGCCGCGTCCGGCATGCGATTTGCTGTTAATATCCTATCTTTGTAAAGAATTTGTCAGCATATCGGCCGGTGTCCGGCAGGTATGGCATTCGGGTCGGGGTGACATGATGCAGGCCAAAGGGATATGGACCATGCTGCTGTCGGTGCTTTCTGTGACGCTGATGGCGCAGACCACACGTGTGTCGGGGACGGTGCTTGATGCGCAGAGCCTGCAGCCGCTGGAGTTTGTCGAGGTGTCATTTCGCGGGACGACCGTCGGCATCACGACCGACTCGCTCGGCCGCTTCAGGCTGCAGACATCAGGACGTGCTGACACGCTTCAGGTCAGTTATCTGGGCTACAAGACACTCCTGTGGCCGGTGAAGCAGGGTCGGTCGCAGCAGGTCGAACTGCTGCTGCATGAAGACCGCTATCAGCTGGGCGAACTGATAGTCCTCCCGACGGAAAATCCTGCATGGCCCATCATGCGGCAAGTGGCTGCGCACCGCCGGCAGAACAATCCGGACCGGCTCGAAAACTATCAGTACGAAGTGTACAACAAGATGGAGGTTGACGCGAACAACGTCAGCCCCAAATGGCAGCAGAAGAAGTTGTTCCGCAGTTTTGACTTCGTGTTTGACTACATCGACACGACGCAGGAGAAGCCCTTCCTGCCGGTGCTGATCACGGAGAACATCGCCGACGTCTATCACCGCCGCTCCCCCGAACGTTTCAAGGAGGTGGTCAAGGCAAGCCGCATGTCCGGCGTGGAGAACGAGAGTTACGCCCAGTTTACGGGTCAGATGTTCCTCGATGTGAACATCTACGAAAACTATATCCCGGCCTTTAACCATGATTTTCTCTCGCCGGTAAGCGAATACTGGAAGGCAAACTACAAGTACTACCTGCAGGACGACAGCCTGCTCAACGACGACGGGAGCATCAGTTATCACATCACCTTCAGGCCGCGCCGCCGGCAGGAGTACACCTTTGAGGGCGAGATGTGGATCAACAACGCCGACTGGGCTGTGGAGCGCATCCGGGCCGCCATGAGTCCCGACGTGAACCTGAACTACGTGCATGACTTCATGATTGAAGAACGCTTTGAGCGCATCGACTCAACACGCTTCCTGACCTATGAGACGATGTTCTTCGACTTCAACCTGCTCAACAAGGCCCTCGGATTTTACGGCCGGCGCACGATGACGCGGCGCAACATCGTGATTCAGCCCCTGTTTGCCGACAACCTGTTCTCGCCTACAGCCATCAGGGAAAGCGTCATGCTCGACGACGCCTCAGGGCATACGGAAGACTACTGGCAGGCCCGGCGTCCTGACACACTCAGCCTTGCCGAACGCGGCATCTATCAGATGGTCGACTCGGTGAAGAGCGTGCCGCTCTACAAAACTGTCCACAGCATCATCGACATGCTTGTCGGCGGCTACTACAAACTGGGGCATGTCGAGATCGGACCGTACTACAAACTCTACAGTCACAACCAAATCGAAGGCCACCGGTTCCGCATGGGCCTGCGCACCACGACGAAGTTCAATCCGGACTGGCGCATGTCGGTCTACGGAGCCTACGGCACACGTGACCAACGGCTGAAAGGCGGCGTCGGAGCCTTTTGGATCGTCAACCGGCAGCCGCGGCGAACAGCGGCCCTGGACTATAAGTACGACTACGAGCAGTTGGGGCAGAGCGTGCGTGCCCTCTCGCAGGACAACATCATGTCAACCATGCTCGCCCGGAGTTCTAACCGCCACCTGCTATTGGCGCACGACCTGCGGATGCGCTATGAGCAGGAATATCTGCCGGGGCTGTCCAACTCGTTCAACCTGACGGCCCAGTGGCTCATGCCGTCAGCCTATATCCCCTTTGATATGCGTGGAGAAAACAGCCGGCTCAGACGCATCGAGAGTTATGAACTGGCTGTGAACACGCACTATCGTTTCAACGAAAAGTATGTCACGCGTGAGTTCGACCGTTTCAGCATCGGGTCGCGCTATCCCGCCATCGACTTCACACTGACGGCCGGAGCATGGAACAACCGGGGGCATGCCGACCCCTACCTGCGGCTCGTCATGAACGTGCATCAGAACATCCTCTGCGGGCCGCTGGGCAAGATGAACTATATCATCGAGGGCGGCAAGGTGTTTGGCAGAGTGCCGTTCACACTGCTCAAACTGCACGAAGGGAACGAGAGTTACGTGTTTGACCCCTACGCCTTCAACATGATGAACTACTATGAGTTTGCCTCCGACCTGTACCTGTCGCTCTGCGTGGAGCAGCACCTGAACGGCTTCCTGCTGAACCATATCCCCCTCATGCGCCGTCTGAAATGGCGTGAAGTGGTCTACGCCAAGGGACTTGTCGGAAACATCAGCGCAACCAACAGCCGCGACAACGCCGTTGTCAGTTATCCGGAAACCCTCGGCAATGTCAACCGCCCGTATGCCG
>JAFUXZ010000219.1 GCA_017470795.1 Paludibacteraceae bacterium | reverse complement strand
GTCTTTGCGCAGGGCCTGTTGCGGCGTGGCTCCAAGGTCAAGTGCGGCCTCATAGATGGAAGGATTCATCTTGGTGAGTCGGGGCATGACGCTCAGCACGACATAGGGGGTGCAGAAAGCCACATGTGCACAGATGATGGTGAACATCCCGCCGGGAATGCCGAGAAAGACGAATAGCAGGAAAAGAGAGACACCGGTGATGATGTCGGGGTTGATCATCGGGATGGAATTCAAGAAAGTGACAGCCTTGCGCTGACGTTGCCTGAGGTTGAAGATGCCGATGGCAGCCACAGTCCCGAGCAGCGTGGAGATGGTGGCAGCGGAGAAGGCGATGATCAGAGTGTTGATAATGGCGTTGTTGAGGGCTGTACCGGCAGTTCCCTGAATCAGATTGGCATACAGCCCGAAGGAGAATCCGGTCCATTGACCAAGAACCTTGCTCTCGGTAAGGCTGAAGACGAAGATGATCAGGATAGGGGTGTACAGAACCAGCAAGAGAATCCACAAATATATATTGGCAAAAACTTTACGCATGATGTTACTCAGGATGATTGTTGGTAGTTTTGTGACGGATGCAGTCGGTGAGTGCTGCGAATCAGATGAGCCCGCCGTCTTTGCTGACCTCGTTCTCCTCGCCGCCGAAGAAACTCGTCAGTCCGATGATGATAAGCATGATGAGTGAAAGAGCCGCACCGTAGTTCAGCTGTGCACCGCCAATCTGCACGTGCTCCTGGATGATGGAGCCGAACAGACGAATCTTGTTGTTTGTCAGCAATTCAGAGATGGCGAATGTGGATATCGTCGGCATGAAGACCATGGCAATGCCGCTGTATACACCCGGCATGGAGATGGGGACAGTCACTTTGCAGAAGACTTCCCACCGCGTGGCTCCAAGATCTTGTGCGGCTTCGATGTATGACTGATCCATCTTTTGAATCGTGTTGTAGATCGGGTAGATCATAAAGGGCAGGAAGTCATAAATCAGGCCGAAGATTAGAGCTCCCTCGCCAAGTGGGACTTTGATAAAGTCAAACAGGGCGACGGTAGACATCGTGCGCAGTAGAATGTTGACCCACATCGGAAGAATGAACAGCACGGCCATTAACTTGGGCGTGGAGAATTCGGCTCGGGCCATGAAGTATGCTGCCGGATAGCCAATCAGAATGCAGAAGAAGGTGGTCACCATGGCGATGCCGATGGAGTAGATAAATGTCTTCAGCGACTCGGGTTGTTGGAAGAATTTTCCGAAGTTGGCCAGGGAAAAGTTGCCGTTGGCATCAATGAATGCGTAGTACACCACGAGCAGTAAGGGTAGCACTACGAAGAAGGCCATGAAAATCACGTAGGGAATCGTCCAGTTGGCACGGCGTCCCATGAAGCGTGAGATGTTCATCGTATGTTTCTTGTTGTGAAGTTATGCGTTGTGTGTACTGATTTTTTGCAGGACGATCTTGTCGGCGGGGATATTGATGCCGACCCAGTCGCCGTCGTCCCATACGTCGTTGGTGTTGACGTAGAGGTCATCACCGTCGTCCGTGCGGATGGTGAGATGATAGTGGTCGCCTTTGTAGAGGATGAAGTGGACATCGCCGGTTTGTATGCCGTCATTCTCATCATCTTCGAGCACAATGTCATCGAACGACACGTGTACCTCGACCTTGTCGCCGGCATGGATGCCCTCGTGGCTGTTACACTCCCATTCCGTCTGTAGGAATCGGACGTGCGTATCATCTGTCATCTCGCCTTCAAAAATGTTTTCGGTGCGCTCTTTACGCATCACCTGTATGTCTTCCGGGCGTATCAGCAGGCCGACACGTTGCTCGGGATCGAATCCGTGATAGTCTTGCACGACGAGCTCGTAACCTTCGTCGGTGATGACAATCATTTCGTAGTGTACGCCTTTGAAAATGCAACTTCTGACAGTTGCGAGCATCTGTGCCGAGTCGTTGGGCTCGAAGATGTAAAGGTCTTCCGGCCGTAGTACGACGTCGACCGGCATATTGTCGCCAAAGCCTTCGTCAACGCAGTCAAAGTCATGACCGGCAAAGCGTACACGCCGGTCATGTATCATGGTTCCGTTCAGTATGTTGCTGTCACCGATGAAGTCGGCTACGAACGGATTAACAGGTTCGTTGTAAATGTCAGTCGGTGTGCCGATCTGCTGAATCACGCCTTCACGCATCACCACGATGGTGTCTGACAGCGTGAGCGCTTCTTCCTGATCGTGCGTAACGTATACGAAAGTGATGCCGAGTTCGCGATGCATGTCGCGAAGCTCCATCTGCATGTCTTTACGCATCTTCAGATCAAGGGCAGCGAGTGGCTCGTCAAGCAGCAGTACTTGCGGGCGGTTGATAATGGCTCGCGCGATGGCAATACGTTGCTGCTGACCGCCCGAAAGCGTGTCGACATTACGATACTCGTAGTCGGTCATGCCCACCATCTTCAAGGCAGACTTGACCCGACGTTCAATCTCACCCTTGGCCACTTTCTTAAGCTTCAGACCAAAGGCAACATTGTCAAACACGTTTAGATGGGGAAATAGAGCGTATTTCTGAAACACCGTATTGACAGGCCGCTCATGTGGAGGAATGCGGGTGATGTCCTCACCGTTAATCCTGATGGCTCCTGATGTCGGAACCTGGAATCCTGCAATACATCGTAGTAAGGTGGTTTTACCACAGCCCGAAGGGCCTAAAATCGTAACAAACTCTCCTTTCTTAATCGAAAGGGTTACATCGTCCAAAGCGAATTTGCCATCGAATTGTTTCGATACATGATCCACTTCAATAATGTAATCGGATTTTTGCATTACTGAACTTGATTAAAAACTATGGTAAACTGTGTGATATAAGAATCATAAATAGTGTTTTTCGAACTTGCCGGTCTTTTTCAGACAGACGTCGTCCATTATTGCGGGGCAAAGGTATGAAAAAATAATTTTCTGCAAGGTTTTGTCTGTTCAGTTTGTCAATAACAGACGTTACCGGATAATAACTTTACCGCTCTGCGTGTTGCTACTGATGATGTACAGTCCCTTCTCAAGGGGGATGTAGCCGGTTCTGTTGCTTGATATGATGTGTCCTCCGATGTCGTAAATGGTGATGCCCGGCCGGGAGATTAGCAGTCCGTCGGGCAGTTGACGGATTCCGTCGGGCATGTCGACCGCAGGAGTGTGGATACCGGAAGATATTGTGTTTTCCGGCTTCGTGGTGAACGCACCGTCGGCCTTGTAGACAACCTCCTGCTTGGTCTCTCCTCCCTCGGTGGTGAGTGTGTAGCCATCAACGGAGTAGGAGTAGTTGGTGCCGGCGGTCAGACCTTCGAGCTCAATGACGAAGACCTCGGTGGTCTGGTCTTTGGGCAGTCGGCGGCGCACGATGTTGGAACGCGTGTTGATGGTGGTAGTGTCGGCTGTCGTGCCCTCGGTGTATAGGAAGGAGGTGAGTTCCTTTCCTTGCTCAAAGACGGTGACTTTATACTGCTTCACCCCGGGATGCTTGTGTACGGTGAGCGTTGCCGTTGTTGTCTCAGGCTCGACTTCTGTCTCTCCGTAGTCTATCTCAATGATACGTTGGAACACATTGGTGTAAAGTGTGTCAGCCCGATACAGATTACCTGCGCCTATTGGCACGTATAATGTCGGGTCACTGCCAATATCCTTGAATGAGGTAGAGCCTATCTGTGGGGGTGTGTCAGCTTTGATTCTAACTTCTGTCAGATGACTACATCGCCCAAAAGCAGCTTCTTCAATGGTCGTGACGTTGCGTGGAATTGTTATGTCGGACAGACTTCCACATAAATCAAAAGCTCTATTTCCAATTGAATTAAGAGAATCATTGAGATGTACAGAAGATAAATTCGAACAAGAGCCAAAACAGAGATAAGGAATGTTTTTAATTTTATGTGGTATGGTTATTTGAGTTATCATACTGTTTCCGAAAAATGCTTCTTGACCAATTTCAGATACACTTTCCGGCAGGTCTACGTCAACCACAGCAGTAAAACCCCTCCGTTCTATTGTGTGTACATTGTTTGTTAGTAAGACCTTGTTTAATGAAGGGTAAGGACCAGCAAAAGCCCATGCTCCAATAGTATGACATTGCGGTGGAACGCTATAGATGGAGTCTCCTTCATACGCATATGGGTATTGAAGAATTTTTGTTGTGTCTCTCGTATATAAGATTCCCTCAATGTCACAAAAGTAGTTGTTCCCTTTTGCAACATGAACAGCCTTTAGAGACTTCATATCCATAATCGCATTATCCGAGATGTATGATACGGTAGAAGGAATCGTAAGCTCTTTTATTTTATTACAACCATTGAACGTGTAACTTCCTCCAATTTGCTCAAGCCCTTCATTTAGTTCTATTTGTTCTAATTGTGTACAACAATAGAATGCCCATCCCGTAATGATTCTTAAATTTAATGGGATTGTAATTTCTTTTAGTTCAGTACAATACATGAATCCCTCGTCGATGTAGGTAATTGTATTTGGGAGGGTTACGGAAGTGACAGCCGAACGGCAAAACGCTCTCCATTCTATTTGTGAAACTTCGTACTTGTTCCCATCATTGTCTTGTACGCTGTCTGGAATGATAATGTCACCGGTATAGGACTCTACGCGAGAAGCATCTTTAGATATAACCCCGACCTTGTCTCCATGCTTTTTATAATAGATGGTATTCCCATTAGCATCCGGACTCGTAAAGTCATAAAAGTCTTGAGCATGAAGTAAACTTACTGATGAGAGCAAAGTCCATAATGAGAAGATGTAAATGCCGTTTTTCTTAGTAGTCATCGTATGCATTTCTTTAGCAGGACAGCGTTATGTTATGGGTTAATCTGTTGGCGGACGATGTTGAGGTTTCGCTTGGTGCGGAGGGTGTTGGGGTGCTTTGGGCCATAGGCTTTGAGATAGGTGTTGTAGGCCTGTTCGAAGTAGGCTGCGGCGGCGATTTTGTCGCCTTGACGGTAGCGCAGGGCCGCGAGGTTGTTGAGGCATGCGGCGCGTAGCTTGACCGGTACGTCCTGACGTTCCTGATAGGCTTGCCATACCTGGCGGAATTCTTCTTCGGCGTGCTTGAGGTCGTTCTGCTGATAGTAGACGCTTCCGATGTTGAGCATGGATTCTGTCACTTGCGGACTGTTTGGAGCATAGATGCCGCGCCGTATTTTCAGTGCCCGTTTATGTAGGGTGAGGGCAGTCTTGTAGTCGCGTCGTGCGCGGTAGAGTTCGCCCATGTTGTTGAGTGTTTCTGCCACGTCGGGGGCGTTCTTCCCCTTGATGTTTTCCCAGAT
>JAFUXZ010000218.1 GCA_017470795.1 Paludibacteraceae bacterium | reverse complement strand
GTCGTCGCACATCAGCCGATAGAACGTGTTTGAAAGTTTGTGCATGCCGACGAGTTCGCCGGCCGCATTCAGCTGTGACTTGTCGACGGAGCAGCGGGTGAGCCGTCCGGAGGCGTCGTGCTCGACGTAGTATTGGTCCTGAAACTTGGTTATGGGAGTAATCAGCATCACGTCGGGCTCCGGGCATGCCGTAAGGGCACGTACGGCGCGTGCCTGGTAGATGATATCTGACTCAAGGAGCAGAAAATCGTCGTCACCGACCACGTCGCGGCAGTTGTACAATGTCATCATGCTGTTGGTGCTGGCGTATGCGGGGCTGAAGCAGCAGATAATCTGCCGATAGCGTTCGGCGAGATTCTCATAGGCTTCTTTGTGATAGCCGGTGCCGATGATGATGCGCTCCACTCCGCATTCGGTCAGGGTGCGTATGGAGCGTTCGATCATGGACTGCCCGCCTGCTTCCACGAAGCCCTTGGGCATCTGCTGCGTCATCCGGCCGAAGCGGGTTCCCAGCCCGGCCGCCATTATCAGGGCTGTCTTCATGGGGGTTACTTCGTGCCTGGAATCAGTTCGAGAATCTCCTTGATGGGCATGCACAGGTCGCGCACCTCCTTGGCACGTCCGTGCTCCAGAATCGTCCGCGCGCAGTTGACCATCGCAGGGTAGGCCGAGCGTAGCATGTGGTTGGCGTAGATCACTACGTTGGCTCCCCACTGCTGCAGCTCTGATTCGTAGATCTCGTCGTATGTTGTGGGGACGACCACAATCGGGACGTACGGGCAGCGTTTTCTGAAGGCCTCGCAGAACTCACGGATGTCTTGTCCCGACTTGTTTTTCGAGTGTATCATCACGCCGTCGGCTCCGGCCTCGACGTATGCAAATCCGCGTTCCAGGGCGTCGCTCACAGGCTTGCCTGCTATCAGGCTCTCAATCCGGGCGATAATCATGAAGTCGCGCGTCACCTGCGCCTCTTTCCCGGCGTGTATCTTGCGGCAGAAGCCTTCGATGGTGTCCTGCGTCTGGATGGCGTCAGTGCCAAAGAGCGAGTTTTTCTTCAGCCCGATCTTGTCTTCGATAATCACGGCCGAGATGCCGTTGCGCTCCAGTGTGCGGACCGTGAAGGCAAAATGCTCCACCTTGCCGCCGGTGTCGCCGTCGTAGATGATGGGTTTGGTGGTGCATTCGAGGATGTTTGTCAGGTCCTGCATCCGTGTCGTGAGGTCGACGGCCTCAATGTCAGGCTTGCCTTTGCTGGTGGAGTCGGTCAGCGAACTGGACCAGATGCCGTCGAACACCTCCAGTGTGTCTCCCTTCTGTACTTCAAGGTTCTCGATAATCAGTCCGCAGAGTGCATCGTGTGCTTCCATGATGCGCACAACGGGCTTGGCCTGTATGAGCCTCCGGAGCGAGGCGAGGCGCACGTCCGGCGTGGTGCCGATCGATTTGATTTCCTTGTCCAGTGAGCTGGAGTTGATGCCGTGCGTATAGGGAATCTCGATTACCTCGCCTCCCCATTCCTGCATCACGCGAATCACTTCGTCACGAATCAGTCTGTCCGGTCCCTGCTGCCAGTCATCGCCGTGGATGATGGCGTCCGGGCGCAGGCGGCGCAGGTTGTCGACGTAGCTCCATTCTTCCTGCGGCACGACCTCGCTCACGCCCCTGATGTGTTCTACTACGGCCTTGCGCTGCTCGTAGGTCAGGTAGGGCAGGCGCTTGTGCGCAGCGATGGCTTTGTCGGTAAACAGGCCGATAATCAGACGTCCGCGTCTGGCGCCTTCATTGATGATGTTGATCAAGCCCGGATGCATGATGTCGGCAATCATGCCTAGGTATATCGTTTTCTGCTTTGATTCCATAGCGTTTCGTTATTGTCAGCACGGTGTGCTTCCCGTTGTTTTTGCCTGATGAGAGATCTTTGAAAATCGCACAAAGATAGCGAAATGTATCGAATCCGTCCGCACCGTCAGCGAAAATCAGGTCGTTGCTGCCCTGCTTTCCGTCCGTCCGGGCCGGGCTGTCGGCAGCACGGTTCTGGCAGGAGTTGTGGAAGCGTTGGGTGCGTCCGTTTCTGCCGGATGTGCCGCTGCTCCATGCTGCCGCCGGCGTCAGCCCTGTGCGTGCCGGAGCAGGCAGTGCTTACGGGCTCCCGGGACTGCCGGTGCAGGAGCTGCCGGAGGCTTCCCTCCACCCTGCGCCGGTGGCTGCAGACGGGGTCACTGCCTGCCGCGCAGTGCAGAAGCGGGCCCCAAGGCCGCACCAGGCTCCCCGGACGGGTGAGCCGGCAGAGGCGTCAGGCCGGAACGCTTGAGGGTTGTCAGCCCCACCTGCAGCACCCCTGAATACGGGCACCGGCAGGGCTGTCGGCCTGCTGCAGAGCGTACTTTATGCTGCTGCCGATGCTGCCCTGAAAGTGCCGAATGTTTGTTTTTGTCGAGGGAGCGTATTATCTTTGCGATAGACAACATGTAAAACACACACATCATGGCTATCAGCGAAATCATCGGACTGGCTGCCGGGGCATGCATGGCGTTCTCGCAGTTCCCGCAGGCCTATCTGGTGTACAAGACCAAAGACACACACAGCATATCTCTGCTGATGTTCAGCATCTTAACTGCCGGTGTGGCGCTGTGGTTCGTGTGCGGCATCGTGACCCGTTTCTGGCCCATGTGGCTCTCCAACGGGATTTGCCTGCTGCCGTCGCTGTACGTGTTGTACATGACCGTCAAGAACAAGTACTTCAAACCATAGTATTACATCCACGAACCAGAAAGAAAGGGATTGGATATGAAAAAATTCATGATCATCAACGGGCCCAACCTCAATCTGCTGAGCCGCCGCGAGCCCGAGCTGTATGGAACACGCTCTTTTGACGACTATCTGCCCGAACTGCGCAGTTACTTCCCCGATGTGCAGATTGACTTCTATCAGAGCAATCACGAAGGTGACATCATAGACAAGATCCACGAGGTCGGTTTCAGTTATGACGGCATCATTCTGAACGCTGCCGCATACACCCACACCTCCCTCGCCATTGCCGAGGCCGTCAAGGCCGTCACCACCCCGACCGTTGAGGTGCACATCAGCGACCTGACCCTGCGCGAGAGTTTCCGCCAGCACAGCTACCTGCGCCCCGTGTGCGTCCACACCATCGGCGGACTTGGGCTGGACAGCTACCGCTATGCCATCATCAGTCTGCTCGAAGACGAAACGCAGATTCCGGCAGCCCAGAGCGGTGCGCCAAACTACTGACCACAGCCTCGTGAGTCACTGATTCTGACTACTGAAAATCATGTTTCATCGCAAAGACCCGTATTTCGGCAAGGTTGTTGCTTCACACAACGCGTCCGAACCAAACGGGACACCAGTACGATGAGAAGACTTTTTTGCACGATTCTTACGGCTTTACTGGCCGTTCTCGCGTCAGCGCAATATAACATCACAGGCCGGGTGATTGACGAGATGTCCCGTCAACCACTCGACTTTGTCAACGTGGCCCTGTATGCAAAGAACCAGACCACCCCGCTGCAAGGCGTGATGAGCGATGCGCAGGGCCGCTTCACGCTCACCAATGTAGCCCCCGGTGCCTACAACGTAGAGGTGTCGTTCGTCGGATACAGCACCCGTCAGCGGGCTGTCAGCGTCAGCACCCAATCGGTCGACATCGGCCGGATTGCCCTGCGCGAGGACGTGAAGCAGCTGGGCGAGGTGGAAGTCGTGACGCAAGGCAGCACCATGCGTTTCGAGCTGGACAGAAAGGTCTTCTCCGTCGATCAGAACATCGCCTCGACAGGTGGCTCGGCAAGTGACGCACTGGAGAACATCCCGTCGGTCGAAGTCGACAACGAGGGCAACATCTCGATGCGCAACTCGGAAGATGTAGAAATCTGGATTAACGGGAAGCCCTCCGGCCTGACAGCCGACAACCGCGCCCAACTGCTTCAGCAGATGCCGGCGGAGACCATTCAGGAAATCGAACTGATTACCAACCCCTCGGCCAAGTACAACCCCGAAGGCACTGCCGGCATCATCAACATCGTGCTCAAGCGCGACCGCAAGGCCGGCTACTACGGAAGCGTATCGGCCGGCATCGACTATCCCGACGGAGCCAGACAACCGGGCTACAAACTGAACGCCAGCGTCAACATGAACGCCGGCATCGTCGACGCCTACCTCAACGTGGGCTACAACACCCGTGCCGCCGCAGGCTCCAGCTGGAGCGACCGAATCAACTACCTCACTGCTGACACAACACGTCTGCTTCAGGACGGGACGACCGACCGCAACAGCGGCGGCATTTTCCTGCGGGGCGGCATCGACCTGCACCTCGGGGCAAAATCAACCCTTGGGCTGTCAGCCTTCGGCGTGGTCGGCGACCGCAGCGAGAATAATCGTGACATCAGTTATACGCTCACCGACCTCGCAACCGGGAGCACACTGCGCAACTACATGCGCTCCAACCACACAAAAGGTGGACGCCCCTCCTACAACCTCGCCCTCGACTACCGCATCGACATCTCCAGACAGCAGAATCTCGCCCTGAACGTAAGTTACCGCAACTTCGACATTCACAACAAAGCCGACATCATACAGACCACCCTGATTGACAACACGGTAGACAACGGGCAGCTGCAGAAACCCGACGAGACCAACCACAACTGGGAGATGAAAGCCGACTACGAGTGGAAACCCACCGATCAAAGCCGATTGGAAGCCGGATGGCAGTCGGACATATCGCACCGGACACAACTCAACTCCGCAACCGATCAGATCAGCAAGGCCGAACTGACGGCGTTCTACAACGACTTCGACTATCGCGAGCAGATACACGCCGCATACATCACCTACGGCAACCGCTTCTTCGACCGGCTGAGCCTGCAGGTCGGACTGCGCGGCGAATACTTCAGGCGACAGACAAGCACCGCCTCGTACACCGTGACCATCGACAACAACAAGAGTTACTGGCAGCTCTTCCCCAGTGCATACATCGCCTACACCCTGCCGCACAACCACGAACTCCAGCTCAACTACACGCGACGCGTTGACCGGCCGCGTGGATGGCGTATCAACCCCTTCCGCGATTTGACCGACTCAACAACAATCAGTTACGGAAACCCCGAACTGATGCCGCAGTTTACTCACTCACTGGAACTGAACTACCTGAAGATGTTCGAGCAGCATACGCTCACAGCCAGCCTGTTCTACAAACTGACCGAAGAGACACAGCAGAACGTCAGGTATATGAACGGCGATGTGATGGAGTCAACTTATATCAATATGGCCACGCGTCAGGAAACCGGACTGGAATTTATCTGGAAGGCACGCGTCAAGTCCTGGCTGCAGCTCACGAGCTCAGTGAGTGGGTACTACGCACGCCTGCAGGCCGCAGACGACGTGTTGAACAGCATCCCCGTACACGTTGAGGGCAGCACCGCCTTTACGTGGCGCGCGCGCATAAACGCCTCTCTGATGTTCACTAAGACCTTCTCCGGACAGCTGACAGGCCGCTACTCCTCGCCCCGCGTCGAAGCACAGGGGTCACGCACGTCGAGCTACAGCATCGACCTCGGACTCCGGAAGAGCTTCTTCGAC
>JAFUXZ010000023.1 GCA_017470795.1 Paludibacteraceae bacterium | reverse complement strand
GGCGATAACAGCTCTGCCGAATTCTACTCTGTAGCAGTGACCAACAACTTTCAGCAGGCAGACACCGGGACGAAAATGATTCATCTGGGCAGCAATACGCATAGCCGGATTATCTCAAAAGGTATTTCGGCCGGACGGAGTCAGAACAGTTATCGGGGGTTGGTGCGCGTGGCTAAGGGTGCAGCCGGATGTCGCAACTACTCACAATGTGACAGCCTGCTGCTCGGTGACCAATGCGGAGCGCATACCTTCCCGGATATGCAGATTGACAACGATACGGCCATTGTCGAACATGAAGCCACCACATCCAAAATCAGTGAGGATCAGCTGTTCTACTGTCAGCAGCGTGGCATCGGCATGGAGGATGCCATCGGACTCATTATCAACGGATATGCCAAGGAAGTAATCAACAAACTGCCTATGGAGTTTGCTGTAGAGGCTCAAAAGCTGTTGCAGGTAAGTCTTGAAGGAAGCGTCGGATGAGACGACGGGCGATGTGATACGGCATACTAATCAAAAACTAAATACAACATTATGAAAGAACTCAAAGGAACCAAGACCGAGAAGAACCTGCAGGACGCATTTGCAGGCGAGAGCATGGCCCGCAACAAGTACACCTACTTTGCCTCAAAAGCCAAGAAAGATGGTTATGTGCAGATTGCTGCCATCTTCGAAGAGACTGCCCAGAATGAGAAAGAACATGCCAAGATGTGGTACAAATATCTCAATGGGGGTAGCGTAGGGAGCACAGTGCAGAACCTCCAGGAAGCCGCTGCAGGTGAAAACTTTGAATGGACCGACATGTATGAGCGCATGGCACGTGAAGCCGAAGAAGAAGGCTTTGATGAGATTGCAGAGAAAATGCGCCTTGTTGGAGCTATCGAAAAGCATCATGAAGAACGCTATCGCAAGCTGTTGAAAAACATTGAGGATGAAGCTGTCTTCTCACGTGATGGCGACTGTATCTGGCAGTGTGCCAACTGCGGACATATTGTCATCGGCAAGAAAGCACCCGAAGTATGCCCCACCTGCAATCACCCGCAGAGCTACTTCCAGATTCTTGCAGAAAACTATTGACCGTCCGGTTTCAGAAACAGTCTGCCAGCCTTCTGGCAGCATCTGACGCAGAGCCACTTCCAGATTCTTGCAGAGAGCTATTGACCGTCCGGCTTAAGAAACTGTCTGCCAGCCTTCTGGCAGCATCTGACGCAGAGCCACTTCCAGGTTCTTGTAGAGAACTATTGACCGTCCGGCTTAAGGAGCATTCTGACAGCCTTCTGGCAGCATCTGACGCAGAGCCACTTCCAGATTCTTGCAGGAAACTATTGGCTGCCCGGCTTAGGAAACTGTCTGCCAGCCTTCTGACAGCATCTAATCAGAAAGGCACCTCACCGATACATACATGGTTGAGGTGCCTTCCTGATTTATCGGGGTCGCTGGCGATGAGGTTGGTGTTGCAAGAATGGGAGAAGCATGTAACATCATGGTGGAATGCATGTTATACTCCATGTCACAAAGCTCTCCAGCATATGGCTTTTGTTTCAGTTGCTATCTGTTTGTCAGTCAGTCTGGATGCGAGGTGAGACTTCAGTTGCTCCGCCTGTCCTATATGCTGCTTCTGCTTCACCCTGTCTGCCTGCGACTTTCGTAAAATAACACAATTTAGAGGTCTATGTTCACCTCATGTTCGCCAGAACAATTCTCAAACACCGGTAAATAAAGGGTTTTGCTGTGCCAAAGAAGAATCCATGTTCACCATAAGTGACGTGTCTTATCAATAAAAACGGTGCGTGCAATCTCGTTGAACTCCATCGCTTGGTTTCTTCTTGTAGTTGCCATGTTGTAATTTTCTTGTAATTGTTAGAAAAAAAGAGTTATCTTTGTAGTTGAATTTATTCGCCAGCTGTCTTAAGCGATATGCGGAGGCTATATGCCCTGTGACGGAAGTAGACCACCGTGAAAGTCGGAGGGGAGCGCAGTAAGAGGCTATAAAAAGCCTCTTATTTGTTTCTTGTATTTCCCGTTCCTTATGTTACGTGATGAGATGTCTTTGCACTTTCCTAATTTATTTATAAGTTTCAAATTGCCTATTTTGTGCTTATTTCTAATCATGTAATCGAGTGCGTCACACAATTGCGGATATCCCATATTCTCCAATTTTAGAGCGACGTTGTAACTTTGATTAAATCCGTCATGTAAAAGGTGCATAACCGTTGAGCAATTTGTGCTTTCGGAGTGCTTAGGTTTTGCTGTGTCAAAGAAGAATCCATGTTCACCGATTCAGCTGATTTAGCTAAATTCAACTACCTGGGTGTCTATGCATTGCTGACCATTGATACACGAAAAAGTGTTGTTACAAAAAGAAAAATTGCCAGCCGTCCTACAGAATACTATCAGTCGCAGCAGCTATCCATAATTCTGTGAGTGACAAAGGTTTTCATGCCTCTCCCTCGTGCTGTTTCAAATAGAAGACGGCAGACTCATTCTTTCAACTGTAGAAACTTGTACACTATGATTTTCTGCGTATCTCTGCATCAGATTTCAAACGCGTGCTCAAATTTATAGTTTTGATGACCTTGCGCAGAGTCACATCGCAAACCACCGATTAAATTCGTGAAAGCAAGACACGCTGTGATTTTGCTTATTGAGAGGGTTTCCTGCCCTCTCAATTTTATTCCACTCTTTACTAAACTTCACATCATAGCTCCGATGTTCGGCACATTGGCGATTAACGTCAATGCTTTGGCTGTCTTTATATAACTGTAGTTCCCCAGTTGTGAGGGTGTTTTTACAACGAGAAAGTGCTATGGTAACAGTAATAAGCAAGGAGGGAATGTGTCTGAATAGATACATCCCCTCCTTGTCCTTAAGCGATAAATCAGGATTCTCTCCCTGCAACTTTTAGTTCTCCCACAGGTCTTGCTCAAAGTTGAGCAACTCGGTTTCAATACGTTCTTGTTCACGCTTCACAAGATTCATGTCGTACTTTTGGTAGTCGATAATCATGCGGTCGAACATATTGCTGTCACCCAACAAATAACTTGAGTATAACTTCTTGGCAAAGAACTCATCGAACGTTACGCGATGTGAGTCATTGCCTTTCGGGATGATGTATTGCTTAGCCAAGGCCTTGCGAAGTTCCTTGAACGAATACCATCCAACAATCGAATGCAGGAACGTCTCCATTGGAGCGTCTGTGGCAGATCCTAAATTGTCAGGATGCAGAGCGTATAACGGTGCGATGGCAATAATTTGTGAATGCATACGCGAGGTATGTTTGTCGAAGAAATATACCTCTTGAATTACGAACTTGATCTGGTTGCGTACGTACTGTTCGTAGGCATAATTATCAAAGTAGTAACTGCCATCAATACTGTCATACTTAATCAAGTTGTTCTCATTCAAATTAGAACCGTCTTCTGCTTCGTTATTTGCAAAGCGACGGGACAAATCCATTCCTCGCAGAATCTTATCTTCCGCAAAATCAGGACGGATGTTCTCATAACTTGCCTCATACAAGTGAATCGAGTCTTCCGGGTTCTTTGGTGACTCCAACAGAGCGTCCAACATTACGCGGAACAGACTACGATATTCTTTCGTCTCTTTTACTGGGAAGTAGAGTTGATAATTCTGCTTGTAGCGCATATCGATAACCCTATATACTACGCGTGACCAAACAATATCATCAACGCGATGGAAAAGTGTCACAAGCGTATCAGCAGCCTCATCAAGCTCAACAGTTTCCAAACGGATGGCACCCTTATCATCAAAATAAGAATTACCCTGTGCACGCACAACCTGTGTTAGTGCAACTACCGCAACCGCAATAATCAATAGTCTTTTCATAATATCTGTGAAAATTAATCTTCGTAGAGTTTTTGTCTCGTCGACCAAAGTGTATAGGAGAACTGTTAATTCGTCGTTCCCCTGTACTTTGGTTGATTTACATGCAGACGGGAATATGTCAGTCTTTACTTCATATCAAGTTGAATTGCGCCTTTAAGGGTGCGGACAATTCCATCAGGTCCCTTAGCCTTAATTCCACGTACGATAATCAGGTCGCCCATTTTCAGCTTCTCAAGATCAGCCTGCTGTTGTGCGCTCAATTTCGAACCAGTGGTTGTACGTGCCGGAGATTTGCTGGTCACAAGTGTAAACTCTGTGATGGTAAACTTCGCATCAAGAAGTTCGTCCTTGTCATATCCAGCATACAATGATATATTCTTTAATTGGCCACGTGTAAGTGAGCCTTCGTACTTCTGCTCTCCATTAGCGATGACATAAGCACGTGGATCGGGCAGTTTCTTGATACGATACTCTTGACTACCCATATTTACACGCCGACCCTCGACATCAGCAGAAACATTGATGACAAGTTTCTCACCCTGGGTTACTTTTACAATATATTTGCCCTTACCGGTTTTCGTGATTGATCCACCAGCAGCAGTCACTGAAACTTTACTGTCATCAGTAACGCCAGGAACGGAAACACTAAAGTGATTTTCAATGCCAAGATATACAACATTTAAGTCAGTGTTACTGATTGTAGCAGATGGTTCGGTCACAAAATAGTCACTCGTGAAATGATAGATTGAATCCTCACCAGGAATCTGGAGCGTTCCACTGTATGAATGAGTTCCAATTCCAGACGCTGTGAATTCATAACGGCCATTCTGGATTTCTTTGCCATCAATCATCACAATAGGACGTGCTGTAGAGTCATATGCAGCCATAAAAATCTGAGCAGAATATTGTCCTCCTTGCATAACACTACGTGAGTTCGGAATGACAATTGCCTGTACAGCATTGACAGCAAGGTCTGCTTTGCCAACATCACCATAAAGGAATTTAATCAGATCGTTCTGTGATGAGATAATATCGTTCTGATAACGTGTCAAAAGCGCATTAACAGCAGCCATAGGCATGTATTCAAACATACTTTGTGTCCATGGGATAACTTCTCCACTTGCGTCCTTGCCACTTTCAGTTGAAAACATCACATTAAAGCGATTGACCAAGGCAGGATCGGCATCGCCAACGATATTGACAATATAATCACGATAGTCAGAAATGTGTCTCTGAAGCGCATCTGCACGTGTACCATCCTCACCTTCTGCTTTCTGACGCAGACCATAATTTCCGGGAGCATTGACGTCAGCCTCATTCACGATTTTCAACAAATCTTGGTCGTAATCGTCACCATCGGCTAACTTTATCATACCGGCACGGAAGTCTTGGATATAATTGAAAAGGTCTTCTGATTTGGCCTGCACTTCACGCGCTTTTGCCAAGTTTGCACCAAACTTCTCATGTTTTTCTGCATCGGATGCTTCAAAAGCATCCATCAGAGAATTAGTCTGTTCTTTCGATGAGTTTATAGCATCTTGCAAACTGCGAGCAACCATGTTAAAACCATTCAAGATGTCGGCAGACACATTGAGGGCAAGCATGGCGGTCAGCACCAGATACATCATGCTGATCATCTTTTGTCTCGGGGTTTCCGGACAATTCTTTGCACCACTCATTTTGTACTATTTATATGTGTTCAACAAACAAGTTGACTGGCTGTCTTTAATTTAATGCGTTGAGCATGTTTCCATAGACCTTATTCAAGTCTGAAATGTGTTGTGAGAGTTGGCTGATGCCGGCTTTATACTTTTCGCCTTCTTGAGCAGCCAATAAGGTTGCTTGTTGCAATTTTACAACCTCAGCAGCAACCTGATCAAGGCTTTGTGTAGCAGCACTTAATTTTTGGCTCTGCTGACCGAATAACTCGGCTTGTGATTGAATGTTCTTCAGTTGCAGCTCGTATACTGAGTTGATAGAAGTTAAGTGTGCATTGGCAGCTTCAACGTTACTTGCATAATTGGTGGTTTGACCAGCAACGCGATTCATGCCCTCTGCAATTGTTGCGTATGATTGACTGAGATTTGTCTGCGAAGCAACAAAACTTTGAGTGGCAGTTGCAGCGGCTTCGATATTTTTCCCAAGTTTATCCGAAGCTGCAGCAACAGATGATATATTAGCTAATTGATCAGCCGTTTCTGAAAGACGCTTGATTCCGCTTGCTAATTTATCAGCCTGTGCCTGATCCAGTGCAGGAGTGTTAGCAACTCCGGCAAGAGAATTTGCTCCATTTCCAGACGCAATGTGTATGCCGTTGACTTGCGTAGAACCTCCAATAGCTGGTGCGTTCGATTCTGCAGAAGCATCGGTCAGAACAGGGAAGACACGATCCCAGTGGTACTCTGCCGGCGCTTTATCAAAGACACCGATGAAGAATAAGAATGCTTCTGTTACCATTCCTGCACCCAACGTGATGTTTGCACCAGGTAAGTGAAGAATCTTAAACATGGCTCCGATAATAACCACAGATGCACCTAAACTATATACGGCACCTACTACACGTTTGGTCGATGGACTGGCCCACCACTCGTCAAATGATCTTTTAGCCATAATTACTAAAATAGATAAATTTGTTGTTTATGTTGTTGTTTCTTTACTCTCCCATATATGAACGTACGCAACGGAATCCAATATAAGAACGGTCTTCATATTGATATTCATATGTACGCGTTCCACATTGCAGGTAATATGCAATATCTTTCCAACTTCCCCCCTTGACAACCTTACGTTTCAATAAGTCGCCATCGGCAGATTTTGCTGAATACTGGAAGTTTGGATTCATGTCATGTACCCAACGATTAGATGATGAGTTGTATGCAGAACTTGTCCACTCTGAAACGTTGCCAGCCATATCATACAGGCCAAAATCATTGGCTGAGAAACTACCCACTTTCATCGTCACAGATCCAGTGTCATCAGTGTACGTGCCACGGTTAGGCTTGAAGTTTGCAAGATAACAACCTTTATCATCACGGACATAATTCCCTCCCCATGGATACAATGCCATCTTGCGTCCTCCTCGAGCAGCATATTCCCATTCAGCTTCAGTCGGCAGACGATATCGCTGTCCTTTAACCGTGTGGCTCGTGTTGTATTGAGCTGTACGCCAATCGCAGAAGGCTTCAGCTTGCTCCCATGTCACACCAATGACAGGGTAGTGGGCATAACCAGGATGCGAGAAGTACATCATCAACAAAGGTTCATTGTATGCAAACTGATAATCACGTACCCACACAAGTGTATCAGGATAAATACATACGATGCGTTCAGATATCAAATCTGCTTTCGTACGTAACGGGCGCATAAATGTCGTATCAATAATCGCACCAGTCTCATCATCAATGTAAGAACTGTCGATACGAGCCATGGCTCCAGATTTAAATGCTCCCTTCTTTGCATCAAAACGGTTTTGGGGTAGCGCGGCCTGGTCGTAATTAATCCACTTGTAATGATAACGCAAAACATTTGGATTTAATGACCCATCGTAATCCATCATTGGCTCAAGGGCGTCCTTTATGTTGACATCTTTCGAGTTCCAAGGAACTTTCTTTTTCCAATTCAAGGGAATATGTTCATCGTCAAACGTTTCTTCATTGACTTGCATACCATATTCAGCGTATCCAGCGTCAACAAGTGTTTGCAATGCGATAGAATCACGTACCCAATTTGTGAATTGTTTGTATTCATCATTGGTTATTTCTGTTTCATCCATCCAAAAAGCATCTACAGAAACCTTGAGTTGCTTGTCTGGCACAGCAAAGACTGTTGGTTGTGCGTTTACTCCCATCATGAACGAACCGCGCTTGATGTATACCATACCATATGGGTTGGCTTCATTGAACGAGCCTTTCGCACCAGCTCCAACGAGCTCGCCTTTCGGCTTTCCACAAGCTACCGATATACTGGCAACAATGACCATCAGTAGAGATTTGTTTACGCTCTTCATCATAACTTATTGTCGTAATTTATGTCGTTTGTTTTCTTTGTTGTCTGTTTGAAGTTATAAACGTACTCTGACATCCTTTATTTTATCCTTGCTACAAAATTCTCACACTCTTATACTTGCTTGTGTGTTTTTGTTTGTATATGTCTATTGCATATGAAATATATGCTTCGTGTGATCCTGAACTTGCTTGTAGTACCTTACTTAGCGGGAGTTCATAGGCATACCCAATAGAGAGACCTCCAACTAAACGCGCACTGAACAAAAGACCAACAGCATCACCCCAGCGATACGAGAAGCCTCCTTGAAATCTCCGCTTAAACTCCATAAGTGCCGTCATGTCAAGTGTCCATGTTGCGAAATCAGTTCTGAACAGTATGTTCGGCTTAAAGGCAAATGTCTTACTATGATTGTATATATTAGTACCCATAGTTATGTACATCGTGCCGAATATGGTGAAATCAGAATAATCGGTTAGTGAAACGACGGGGCGAGTGAGGTGTGAGTAACTAACTCCAATATGCCACATTTGTGATGTATAGTATACCCCTAGTCCCATGTCTAATTTCATCGCGGATGACTCTTGTCTTGGAATCTTCTCATCGGCCTCGATATGATATTCTCCCTGTGAGGGAATATGCACACTATCCCCTGAAAATGTCATCCCAACAAAACCTATCTCTACCCCTGCACTCAAACAACCTTTCCTCAATGCTTTCTTGTAGGCATATTGAGTGTAAAATGTTTGATTAGTGAAGAGACCGAGTTTATCGTTCATAAAACGGACTCCAATTCCATGTTCTGTCTTTCCTAATTTCAAAGGCAACTGTGCTTGGAAGTATGCTGTTCGTGGGGCATTCTCAATGCCCACCCATTGTAAGCGATATGATCCGGATGCTATCAGTTGTGTTCCTTGCCCTGCCGCTGCAGGGTTGTATGTAGATTCAAAAAATGTGTAAAACGATGTTTGAGCGTCAAATTGTGCATGTAGCAGAGCATAACAGCAAAGTAGCAATATCAGCGCTGCATACCGTCTCATTCTTTGAATTTACCTTTGTCATACTTGTCTCGTGAGAGACTTTCGTTTGTCAATACTCCTCCTCGTCGAAGAAAAAATCCTCTTTGCTCGGATAGTCTGGCCACAAGTCTTCTATTGATTCGTATACTTCGCCATCATCCTCGATTTCTTGTAGATTCTCAATGACTTCAAGCGGAGCTCCTGAGCGCATGGCATAATCAACCAGTTCGTCTTTCGTAGCAGGCCATGGTGCGTCTTCTAACTTTGATGCCAACTCTAAAGTCCAATACATAATTATCCCGTAATTGATGTTTATAAAGCACGACTCCTCGCAAAAGGATTTTGCAAAAATATAGAAAATGTTCTGTCTGAACAAATGGGCGTCTATGTTTTCCACAAAAAAGTCTTGCTGTTTGTTTCATGGGCAATCCTGCGTGCAAGAGCAAAAAAGAAGTCTGATAATCGATTCACATATTGCATGGCTTCTTTTTCTATGTAGGCATCACCATCACCATTCAGTGAAACCATCCGCCGTTCTAATCGACGTGTGATAGTTCTGCATATGTGACACAGGCTTACTGCTTGGCTTCCCCCGGGTAGAATGAACGCATGAATTTCAGGTAAACCTTTGAGTGTGTTGTCGATATATGATTCAATTTTTGTAACCATCAATGGAGTTATAATAGTTCCCTGACGATGATTATCCCCTCGCTTTGTTGCTAAAAGACCGCCTAAAACAAATAGAGAGTTTTGAATGTCGTGCAATAACTCATCTATACCTTCTGGAAGTTGAGATGCGCGAAGTAACCCTACAAAAGAGTTTAGCTCATCAGCAGTGCCATACGCCTCAAGCTGGATGTCGTCTTTCGAGACTCTGTGACCTCCAATAAGGCTCGTCATTCCGTTGTCTCCTGTTTTGGTGTATATATTCATATTG
>JAFUXZ010000217.1 GCA_017470795.1 Paludibacteraceae bacterium | reverse complement strand
CATCTGTCCTTCGCTGATGGCCGGGTTTTTCTGCGCAATGTTGAGGAGCAGGCGGTAGAAGGCCTGCAGGCCGCGCTGTTCTTTGTTCAGCATGCTCCCGTCATAACTGCCATCGCCTTTCCATGCCTGAAGGCAGGGCAGACTCCAGTAGTCGAAGATGGTGGTTCGTCCGTCCAGTCCGCTATATCCTTCGGCATCCATTCCGCGCTCGCCCAGTTCTTGTCCCATGTAGATCATGAACGGCGCGCGTGTAAGGGTTGCGGCAGCGATGAGTGCGGGTTGTGCACAGCCGCCCCATCCGGCAAAAAATCCGGAGGCAATACGTTGCTCATCGTGATTCTCAAGGAAATAGAGCATGTGGTCCTGAATATCGTCGGTGGCTTGCCAGCAATGGCTTATGTGTTCGGCAGGACAGTCGCTGCTGACGATGGCGCGCAGTGTGTCGTACATGCCGACCTTGTCGTACAGATAGTCAAAGCCACCATCGTGGATGTAGCTGCGGTATTTGTCGGGCTGATAAATCTCGGCGATGAAGATGATGTCGGGATTGATTTGCCGGATTTGTGGTATCAGCCATTTCCAGAAGGCTACGGGCACCATTTCGGCCATGTCGCAACGGAAGCCGTCAATGCCGCGTTCGGTCCAGTATTTGACGATGTCGAGCATCTTGTCCCATGTGTCAGGGATGGGGTCGAATTGCTGTTCGCCTCCTCCTGTATAGAAGACGCCATAGTTCAGTTTGGCGGTGTCATACCAGTCTGTGCGACTTGGAACAGGTGAGAAGACGTCGTTCCCCGTAGCACGTGCCGGGGTCTCGTCATAACCCATGAGGTCAAACCCCGTCTGGAGTGTGGTACCGGGCATGTAATAGAAGTTGTTGAGCGGTGAGAATGCCCATCCCGGGTTGTCTCCTTCGCCAAAGTCAACCACCCCCTGAGGCTTTGCATCTGAGTGGTAAACGCGTGCCACATGGTTGGGGACAAAGTCGATGATGGCTTTCAGCCCTGCGCGATGTGTGCGGCTGATTAGCTGGTCAAACTCCTGCTGCCGGCGGCTGACGTCGGTAGCAAGGTCGGGGTCTATGTCATAATAGTCTTTGATGGCGTATGGCGATCCGGCTTGTCCTTTAACCAAGGCTATGGGGTCGCGTTGGATTCCTTGCCCTGAACGATCGGTGCGCGTGGCATGCTCAATGATTCCGGTGTACCAGACGTGTGTCGCACCAAGTTGCCTGATGGCATGCAGGGCCTCATCGGTGATGTCGTTCAGCGTGCCGCATCCGTTCTCTTCGATTGTGCCGTTCGGGACACGCGTCGTGCACGCGTTTCCAAACAGGCGCGGGAGCATCTGGTATATGATTGTCTTTGTCATTTGGGTAATGTTTTTGGGCGTATGGACTCGACGCACCTATTCTATTGCAAAGGTAGTAATAAATGAGTCGGTGTCAAAACGCATTATAGGGTAATCCGTACGAAAAGTTCTTGAAAAACATGTATTTTCGCATCAAACGATTCGCAGCATGCGAGGTGATGCTGTCTGTTTGCTTGCAACAGGCGTGCCAATGTGTCGTAAGAGGGTACTGACAGGGAAATCTGGTGTGCAAATAGCCCAATATACGTCGTGTAAATATGTGTTTGAAATCATTTGTGTCGATATTTTTGTGCTTTTCGTCATTTTTCGTGGGAAAAATTTGGATAGGTAATATATTTTTGCCACGTGGAAATTAGTAATCTGAATTCCAAAAAAATGGAATGGATTTTTTGATGGTTAGTGAATAAACGTGGTTGGCCCTCTCGCTTGTGAAAGTCGGAGGGCTATTTTTATCTGCCGGATTAGGCCGCAGGGCCGGCAGAGCACTGGGTTGTGGCGCGTGTCTGACGGTGCCGTCTTTTGGCGCAGGCAGGGAGGAAACGTTGGAGATGGTCTCATCCGTCCGGCGGGCATGTCAGGATGCCATGCGGAGTGTTGAAGCCAGCGGTGCTGAATGACATCATCGGTAGCGGAGACTTGGAGCCAATGGCATCAAACAGCAGCATCGATAGTGGAGCCTTGAAGCCGATGATGCCTGTGTGGCGGCAGGCATCAGAGCGCGTGCAGCCATGGCGTCAGACGGAAAGCATGGCTTGTGGAAGCTCATCGCCCTTGGCAATGGATGGCATCAACGAATCTGTGGCGAATACT
>JAFUXZ010000216.1 GCA_017470795.1 Paludibacteraceae bacterium | reverse complement strand
GGTGGGGCGATGATGCTTCAACTCCGGAAGAAATGTTCTTCCTCCGCCAAGAGCCTATGGCAGCAATCCGCATGAAGTTCATGACGGGCAGTCACTCTGCATTCCGCGTTTCGGTCGGATTCAATGGCGGTATCATCAACTATCGCGAATATGTGGCCGATGATGCTGCCCTGTTCTTCAATCCGTTGAGCGAAGATGTTGTTACGGACCGCATCCGTGCCAACTATACAAATGGCAACATCGCCCTTGGCATGGAGTTCAGTTGCGGCAACCGCCTGCGCTTCTTCGGCGGTTTCAGCCTCGTATATGCCTATGGCGGCGGGAAGATGAAATTCAGCTACGGCAACGAAATCACAGACCTCAATCCAGCTCCGACAACGATGAAGAAGATTGACGGAACCGGAGGTATCAATGACTTTGCCGCTACCGTTCAGATGGATTATGCACGTCCTGTTGAGCAGTATACGTCAGGCATCTCGCACGGCATCGGCCTGAGTGGCGACCTCGGCGTGGAGTTCTTCTTCATTCCGAAGGTGTCGATTGACGCACGCGTATCGATGATGCCAATCATGCTGGCCTTCCAGCCGCAGACCTATGTGGTCTATGAAGGTCTGAATAAGTTTACCAACAAGATCGAAGACTATAATCGTCTTGTCAGCCCGGGCAGCAACTATCTGCTCTATGGCACGGAAAACTACGGCATCTCATTTGGTATCAACTATTACTTCTGATACCAGAGCAGCCTCTGTTGATATAATGTACTCCCCGAGCAGCGACCTGTTTGTTCGGGGAGTGCTTTTGTCGGTCATGAGCCGTGTGACAGATGCCTCCATGACTTCGTTTGCGCCAAGTGTCAGTCCTTGTCCGTGCGCCCTTTTCCTGAAGTGCGTCTGAGCCGTTGCCGGGTCCGTTTCTTCATTACCGACCAGCCAAATCGCCCGATCTGCTGCCCCAGTGCGTAGTAGTTGCCGTGTGCATAGGCAATCAGGTCGGCGGCCTGCATGTCAAACCGGCCGGTCTGTGGGTCAATGTACTGCTCATCGGCCTGTATGTTGACTACATCGGCAATAAACATGTCGTGACTTCCCAACGGCATCACCTGCCTCACACGACATTCAATGCTGACCGGAGCCTCCACGATAATGGGCGCGTCAACCTGATGGCCTTTTTCCGGCGTGAGGTGCATAGCCTGAAACTTGTTGACCATCCGTCCGGACTTTACGCCACACCAGTCGGCAGCACGCGCCATGCTCCGGTTGGTCAGATTGATGACAAACTGTCCCGTGCGGCTGATGATGTCGTGCGAATAACGTTCGGGCCGAACAGATATGTAGCACATCGCAGGGTTGGTACAGACAGTGCCGGTCCATGCTACGGTCAGGATATTGTAGTCTTCCTCGCACGTACCGCAACTGACCAGCACAGCCGGTAGCGGATAGATGAGCGTGCCGGGTTTCCAATCTTGCTTCATGTGGATTGTGTGCTGTGCAGGTCAGCCTTTGATCTTGTACCGGCAGCTGAACTTGCCCTTAGCCAGTTTGTTGAGTTTTCCACTGACGAGCTGACGGCGGAGAGGGCTGATGCGGTCAGTGAACAGGTGAGCCTGCAGATGGTCATACTCATGCTGGATGATGCGCGCATCAAACCCGGAGTAGGTCTCGGTGTGCCGGTTGAAGTTCTCGTCGTCGTAGCTGATGGTGATGCTTTTCGGACGGCTGACTTTCTCGCTGATGCCCGGCAGGCTCAGACAACCTTCTTCGTAGGTGATGACCTCGTCGCTGTGCTGCTCTATCCGGGGATTGATGAAGACTTTTTTGAAGTCAGCGCACTCCGGAAAGTCGGCAGCGAGCTCGGTTCCGTCGACAATGAACAGGCGGATTGAGCGGCCGACCTGCGGCGCAGCCAGTCCGACGCCTTCGGCACGTGCGAGGGTGTCCCACATGTCGGCAATGAGTTGTTGCAGTTCGGGATACTCGGCGTCAATTTCTTCAGTCGGACGGCGCAGCACGCCCTGACCATAGGTGTAGATGGGAAGAATCATATTGGTTTTGTTCGTTATTGTTGCATTATTCAGTGATGTGCTTTGGGGCTTATTGCGGATTGAGGCGCAGGTGCTCCATATAGTCCTGTAGCAGGATTGTGGCAGAGATTTTGTCGACAAGAGCCTTGTCCTGTCGTGCCTTACGGTGTAGTCCGCCGTCAATCATCGCCCGGTGTGCAAGCACGGAAGTGAAGCGCTCATCATACAGCACGAGGCGGATGTTCGGAAAACGCCGTTGCAGGGCTGTAGCAATCTGGCGTACGCGTTCCTGGTTGCTCGATGGGCTGCCATCGGGCTGGGATGGGAATCCGAGCACGAAAGTATCGACCTGTTCGCGTGCGGTATATTCCTGCAGATAGGCGATGAGCCGGTGCGTCGGTACGGTTTCCAGTCCGTTGGCGGTAAGCCGGAGCGGATCGCTCACGGCAATGCCTGTACGCTTCTGCCCATAGTCGATAGAGAGTATTCTTGCCATGCGATGATGTCGTTGTGGATTCAGAAGCTATAGCCGATTCTGATGCCGAAGGTCATTGAGATATGTGGGTTATAATGTCCGAAGTAGTCCCAGAGTGAGAATCCGTGTTCATAGCCCGTATCAGCAGGGCTGCCCCATGCATATCCACTGCCGAAATAGGCATCGGCGACGAAGTGATTCCAGTCGTGTGAGTAACCTATTGTCCCCATGAGTGTGCCCATGTCGGACCGGCGGCGTTGATGCGTCTGTTTGGCGTCGTAGTCGTAGCCGCTGTAGATGAGTTCGGGGCGGATGTAGAATCCTGTCAGAGCCTCGCGGTGATTGAGTGCGAAGAAGAATTTGTGCGCATATCTGACGCTGTAGCCTAACGGGTGGTTGCCATACTTGTCACCTCCCGCTCCGATACACACGACGGCCCAGTCGGACGACTGATGTATGCGCGGCCATGCACGCTCGTAACAGATCTTGCTGCTCCCTGTGATCCATGACAGAAACGTGGTCTTCACCGCGTTCAGGCGCAACTCTCCGGCCTCTGTCCGGATGGAGGCGCAGCTCAGAATTGAGCATAGTATCAGTAGGAGCCGTCTCATTGCCTGATGATTTTGTGCATGGAGTTGTTGATCTGTAACAGGTAGACTCCGGCCGGCATGCTGCGGAAGTCAATGGCTGCTTCTCTCCCGCGTCGCACGACGCGCCCATCCATGGTGTACAGTTGCCATGCGGGGGAATGAGATCCGTCAATGAACAGCCAGTCTGTCACGGGGTTGGGATACACGCTTTCTGCGGCCTGATGCAGGTTGTGCAGGGCGGAGTTGGCAGCAGGGGCAAAATGACTCATGTCGGGGATGCCGTAGCCGGAGAGCGAGTCGGGGCGGGCGGACTGAGATGCATGAAGAATAATCTGCTCGCGAAGCTGCATGGCCGTCAGTTCCGGGTGAGCCTGCCAGGCGCATGTCGCTGCTCCGGCCATGATAGGAGTGGCAAATGATGTGCCATTGACCCGGACAGCCTGCCCTGTGAATGGATGAATCGCGGCAGCATTGCGCCCCATCGTGCACACGTCGGGCTTGACGCGCTGATTATAACTCGGACCAATGCTGCTGAAAGAACTGTGTCCTCCATTGTCATCTACGCTTCCGACGCACAGAATACTGTCGGCGTCAGCAGGGATGCAGATGTGCCGCAGGTGATATGGGCGTGCGCCATCATTGCCTGCAGCAATGCACACGAGCATACCCTTTCGGGCTGCGGTTGTTGCAGCCATCGAGCCGCGTGTCTGTCCGTCGGTCTGTTCGTAGGCATAACTGCTTTCGGCGATGTCGAAGGTCAGGTATCCCAGCGATATGGTGACCACGTCGGCCCCGATGCTGTCGGCCCGTTCAAGTCCTGCGATGAGGTTGTCAATCTCGATGAGGTTTTCGCCTTCGTCTTCTTCGGTGACGTAGAGGGCATAGTCGGCATCAGGAGCCGTTCCGACCATGTCGCCGGCACGCGCCGCCATGGTGGACAGGACGTAGGTGCCGTGTTCGCCAATCGTCATGACGTCATGGGGTGGGTAGTGGGCAAAATCGTTCTGGTCGACGATGTGCTCCTGCAGGTGGCTCATGGCCTCCGCTTTGTCGGAGCCTTGAAAGCCATTATCCAAGACGGCAATCAGCATCCCGGCTCCTGTGTATCCTGCATGATGCAGCGACTCCAGCCCAATCATGCCTGTTTGCTGTGCTGACAGACCGTATGTGGCCGTGTCGGCAGCGATGTCAGCCGTTTGGACATGCAGCTTGCGGGCACGTATGCGTTTGGTGTCAGGCTCGCTGTAGTCGCGCGTCAGCTCCATCTGTCGGATGTACGGCAGGCGGCTGATTGCGGTCGTGTCAAAATCGGCCGGGACTTGAATGGTCACTGCATTCTGCCAGCGGGAGACGTGACGAATGGTACAGCCCAGAGCCTTCAGTTGACTCAGGTAAACCTCGGAGACCGGCAGATCTGTAGAGTCAATCCGTATGTTTTGTCTGGCACGGCGGTTGATAGCTCGCTTGGAGAGGTAGGCCTCGGGCTGGCTGATGCGCCCTGATGTGCCCGATTTGTCGGTCAGACTGAGGTGATAGCAGCGTTGGGAGAACATATCTGCAGATGACAGAAACCACACACAGAGGACGACGATGAAGTGAATCGCTATCGTCTGTGTGTGGCTTTCTGAACAGTCTGTATATGTCATTCAGGATGGGGTCACATCATTGGAAATGTATCAATGACTTGCCGGTCATCTCCCGGGGCTGTTCCAACCCCATGATGGTCAGGATGCTTGGGGCAACGTCGGCCAGGATTCCGTTGTCAACCACGGCTTTGCGGTCTGCACTGACAAACACGAAGGGCACGGGGTTGAGTGAGTGAGCGGTGTTGGGCGTGCCGTCGGCATTGATGGCGTTGTCGCAGTTGCCGTGATCGGCAATGATGATGCTCTCATAGCCATACTTCTTGGCAGCTTCGATAGTGTCTTGAACACACAAATCAATGGCTTTGACGGCTTTCTGAATGGCATCGTAGATGCCGGTGTGACCGACCATGTCGCCATTGGCGTAGTTGACCACGATGAAGTCATATTTCTGCTCGCTGATGGCTGCCACCAGTTTGTCTTTGACCTCAAAGGCGCTCATTTCGGGCTTGAGGTCATAGGTGGCAACTTTGGGCGAGGGTACGAGTATCCGGTCTTCACCTTCGTATGGAGCTTCGCGTCCGCCGTTGAAGAAGAACGTGACGTGTGCATATTTTTCGGTCTCGGCGGTGTGCAACTGGTGCAGTCCTTGTGCACTGATGTATTCGCCCAACGTGTTTTCTACATTCTCTTTTGGGAAGAGGACGTGTACTCCCTTGAAGTTGGCATCGTAAGGAGTCATGCAGTAGTATTGCAGGTTGGGGATGGTGTGCATGCCCTGTTCCGGCATGTCCTGCTGTGTGAGTACGGTGGTGATTTCCTTTGCGCGGTCGTTGCGATAGTTGAAGAAGATGACTACATCGCCTTCCTGTATGCGTCCGTCAACGTCGGCATTGACCAGAGGCTCCATGAATTCGTCTGTATTCTTGCGTTCTTCGCAGTCAACGTCATAGCAGTCCTGCATGGCTTGGACGAGGTCGCTGACCTGCTTTCCCTGTCCGTTGACCAGTTGGTCATAGGCCACCTTGATGCGGTCCCATCGTTTGTCCCGGTCCATGGCATAGAAGCGGCCGATGATGCTTGCCACATGTGCGCCGACTTTGTCTGTATGTTCGAGCAGCGTGCTGACAAAGCCCTTGCCGCTCTTGGGGTCGGTGTCACGTCCGTCCATGAAGCAGTGCACGAAAGTGTTTTGTGCGATGCCATAGGTGTCGGCTATCTCAACCAACTTGAAGAGGTGGTCTAATGATGAGTGAACGCCGCCGGTGGAGGTCAGCCCCATGATATGCAGGCGCTTGCCGTTTTGCTTGGCATAACTGTATGCTGATTGTATCTCCTTGTTTTGCAGGATGCTGTTGTCACGGCAGGCGCGGTTAATCTTGACCAGATCTTGGTAGACGATGCGTCCGCCTCCGATGTTCAGATGTCCGACTTCGGAGTTGCCCATCTGCCCGTCCGGCAGCCCGACGTTCTCGCCGGAGGCTTGCAGTTGGGAGTTGGGGCATGTGTTGAGCAGTGCGTCCCAATATGGGGTGGGGGTTTGATAGATGGCATCGGCTTTGTCGTGCTTCCCGATGCCCCATCCGTCAAGGATGATGAGTAGTGCTTTTTTGTTCATTATGTTTGTCTGATAAGTTCTTGTGTCATAATCTGCCCGGCATCTTTTTACATAGGTGCAATCTTGCGTCCGAGCCGTGCACAAAGTCCGGGGAAGAAACGCTTGATGTACACCATCAGCAGCTCTTTGCGCCCGACGAGCACCTCTCTGCGCTTTTTGTATATGGCTTTGCAGATTCGGTTTGCCGCCTTGTCGACGGGGAGGCCGTTAGCCTGTCCGGCATCCATTTTCCCGTGGCGAACACCGCCCTTATCCAATGCGTAGAGCGATATGTTCGTGCGGACGCGTCCGGGACATACTAGGGTGACGCGTATATTCTGGCTGTAGTTTTCGGCATGCAGTGTCTCGAAGAAACCATACAGGCTGTGCTTGGCCGAACTGTATGTGCATCGCAACGGAAATCCGAAATATCCGGCAATACTGGTTGTGACAGCAAACTGCCCTCCTCCGCGCTCAATCATAAGCGGCAGGATCTGTTTCGCCAACAGCACGGGGGCAAAGTAATCTATCTCCATGATTTTCCGAATCATCTGCGGGTCGGTGTCCAGTACGGTGGTGCGCTGACTGATGCCGGCATTGAGGTAGACCACATCCAGTCCGTCAAAAGCCTCCCATGCCTGTTGCGCAAGCCGGTCAAGGTGTGTGTTGTCAGAGAAGTCGAACGGCAGGACGGCAGCGTCGGCTGCTCCGAGTGTTAGACATTGCTGACGGAAAGCCTGCAACTTGTCCATTTCGGTCTCCAGAGCTGTCAGCAGAATATTATGCCCGTCTTGTGCAAAGCGGTATGCGCCTGCCTCGCCCATGCCTGATGATGAGCCTGTTATCCAGATGTTCATGAGAGTGATGTGTAGGGATGTTATGCTTCAACTTCTTTGACGAACCACTGTTGGCGCGAGGCTCCTTCACCGGTATTGAGCAGCACGGTGTCGCCATTGCGAATCAGTCCCTGCTTCAGGGCTTCGAGGAATCCGGCAAAGCAGACCATCGAGGCCGGACCGAGCAGGACGTTGCGCTCGCGTTTGATCCATTGTGCCTGACTGACGAGTTCTGACTCTTTGACACGGACAAAACTTCCGCCTGACTGACGCACCAGCGGGGCTACGATGGGGTACATCCCGGGGGTTCCGGCAGACAGGATGCTGATGCGCGTGTGCGGCGTAACGCTCGGATAGTCCTTCTCATATCCCTCAGGGAAGTTGTTGGCAGCGGCTTTCTCCCATGCCTGTACCATCGGGTCACAGGTGTCCTGTTGGGCCAGAATCATGCGCGGATATTTCACATTGCCCAGATGCTGCTGCAACTCACGGACTCCCTTGTCAAGTGCGATGGGGCCAGTGCCTCCGGCCACAGCCTGTACGTAGACATCGGGCATCTGGCCTAATTGGCGCAAGTATTCAAAGACCATGGTGCGCTTGGCTTCAACCCGGATAGGATCGATGTTGCCCGTTGAGATGAGTACGTGATTGTCGCGGTGAAAATCTGCGGCCTCTTTTTTTGCCTGACCATAACCTCCTTCACTGACGACGACTGTCTGACCATACTGACGAATGGCTTCGACCGAGTCGGGGGTTGCATCGTTCGGAACGAACACCGTAAACGGGATGCCGGCCTTTGACAGATAGCGTGCGAAAGCAGTGGCCGTATTGCCTGTCGAGGCCACACAATAGGCGTTCACACCATTCTCCTTCATGACAGAGGCCCCAAGCGAGGCAGCAATGTCCTTGAATGTGCCTGTGCCTCCATTCAGGTCATTGCGATAGACCATCGCTCTGCACTCGACGCCATACTCCTTGCGGGCATAGTCGTTGAGGAATGTCCACTCTTCTATAGGGATGGCTCCTTCGCCGAAACTGACGATGTTCTGGCGGCTCGATATGGGGAGAAAGTCAAAATAATGATAGAAGTTCTCGGGAGTCCCGTTGAAGAGCTGCCTGAGTTGTGAATAGTCGGCATTATAATGAATGTCGGCACGCTGGCAACCGCACTTGGGACATTGTTGATCGGCTTCAAACCATGTCTTGAAACTGTCAGTCCTGTGGCCGCACTGATGGCACACGAGTTCGTATTTGTTCATAGGAGTTGTTGTGTTTGCTTGTCATTGATGGCAGGTTCTCCTGTTGTCAATGCTATTTGATACAGATATTCGGAAGCCGCGTGGCGACCTCCGAATATCCTGATGGTACAGGCTTTTTATTTAATGAGTGCCATAGCCGGAATCGGCTTGTCGTAGAAGCCGTTTTCCAGTTTTTGCTTGATTTCCTTGAAGACCTCAATGGTTCGGTCAACCTGTTCGAACGTGTGTGCTGCTGTCGGGATGACGCGTAGCATGATGATGCCCTTGGGAACAACCGGGTAGACCACAATCGAGCAGAAGATTCCATAGTTCTCACGCAGGTCAACAACGACGTTGGTGCCTTGTCCGATGTCGCCCTTGAAGATGACCGGTGTGACGGGAGTGTTGCTTCCGCCGATGTTGAATCCTTCTTTTGTCAGGCCGTCCTGCAGGCGGTGAACAACTTCCCAAAGGTGTTCGCGATATTTCGGCACGTCGCGCAACAGGTGCAGACGATACAGGGCTCCGATGGTCATTGGCATCGGGAGCGACTTGGCGTAAATCTGTGAGCGCATGTTGAAGCGCAGGTGATCGACAACCTCTTTTGTTGAGGCTACAAATGCGCCGATACCGGCCATAGCCTTTGCGAAGGTTGAGAAGTAGATGTCAACCTGATCCTGTACGCCGTAGTATTCACCAGTTCCTGCACCTGTGGCACCCATGGTGCCAAACCCATGTGCATCGTCAATCAGCAGGCGGAAATTGTGGCGCTTCTTGAGTTCGCAGATCAGGTCGATACGCCCGGTGCAGGCCGTCATTCCGTAGACGCCTTCAGTGATGACAAGGATGCCCCCCTTGCCGCCCTCGCGCTCGATATATTTCTCGGCCATGACGAGCTTCTTCTCACAGTTCTCAATGTCATTGTGCGGGAAGGCAAAACTTTTTCCTCCCTTGGCCTTGTGCAGGAAGATTCCGTCCATGATGCAGGCATGGCATTCATAGTCATAGACAATGACGTCAAAACGACTGCACAGAACATCAATGATTGAAATCATGCCCTGATATCCGAAGTTGAGCAGATAGGCTGCGGGTTTGCTGACAAAAGCCGCAAGTTCGTCTTGCAGCTGGTGGTGCCACTTTGTGTCACCCGACATCATACGTGCTCCCATTGGTGCAGCCATGCCCCATTGTGCAGCGGCCTCTGCATCTACACGGATAACGTCCGGATCACCGGCCAGGCCAAGATAGTTGTTCAGACTCCAGTTAAGGACCTTTTTCCCATTAAATACCATTTCCGGACCTATCGGACCTTCCAAATGAGGAAACATAAAATAGCCGTCGCCTTTTCCCTGATACTGACCAAGAGGACCCGGCGTAGCGGCAATTCGTTCAAAAATGTCTACCATGATGTTAGTGTGTTTATCTTGTTGTTTTCTTGTTCTTGTCTGTGCAGATTATATGGCAAGTGTATCAATGCTCCAAACGGCCTGTGTCAAAAGACCACATGCTCAAAACTTGACTTTCGCAACCATGCCCATAGCTCTGAAAAGAATCTTGGGCAGTGGTTTGAGTGCATCCCGTTTGTTGAAGTCGATGTACCAACCGAGTTTTTTGATGATGGGAATACGCTCCGTCTCGACAAACTCGATAAGGTTGCCGTCAGGATCTTCAATGTAAGTAAAATGACCACTGGCATCACCCATGTCAAAATGCTCATCATCAGGGCAGCTGTCTACCGTGAAGGGAAATCCTTTCTCCGTACAGAACTTCTCAAGAGCCTTCATGTTGTTGACATCATAGCAAATCTGGATGAAGCCGGGGTCGCCCCAGTAGCGTCCTTCATAGATTTTGCGCGGAGTGCGGTCAAGGGCTACCAACAACTCGATGGTAGATTTGCCCAGCAGATTGGCGTAGGCTCCAACACGCGGTTGTGAATGCGCAAGCAGCACCCTGCGGTATCGTTGACCGCCGCCGCGCATGTATGCAAGATCGTCGAACACACCGGTCTTGTCATACACGATGGTATCATAGCCGAGAATGTCACGGTATACAGCCAGCGAACGGTCGATGTCTGTTACCCCAACAAGAGCTCCAATCATTCCACCGGTCAGGCGGTTTTGATTGATGTATACCTCAGTATCTTGAATAACCTGAAAATAGTTGCCAAACGGATCTTCGATGTAAAAACATGGAATACCGTCGGGAGTTGTTGTGAGCCCGCCGACTTTATCGTGCTTCATGCTGATCTGTGCATGATATGCAGCGACGTCTTTACAGCGTAACTTGGCACAGAAAGTGCCTAAATCAGCAACCTGTATCTCAAAATCGATGGGTTTGGGAGTGCGTTCGGAGTATTGCCAGATTTCAAAACCACCTCCGCCTTGCAGGTTAATCGCAATGGCAGCATGGCGTTTCTGGGGCTTATTGCCGGTGTAAGGCAGCATGCGTTCTGCCACAGTATCGTCTTCAAGCACGCGGATGTTGGTTCCGAACACGTCTGCGTACCATTTCCATGCCTGCCGCATGTCGGTGGTTCCGATGCCGATTTGTTGGATTCCGGAGATGTTAAATGTCGTCATGTCGTTATTAGAGTAGCTCTGTTGAAAGAGCCTAAATCCACATTGCAAAGGTAGTGCTTTTTCTGTAGATTTTCTAACGGATCCGAATCCGTTGACTGAATGCGCGTTGTGCATGCGCAGCACTTTATGTCGGAAGCATAGAACCGCCAGGACCGACTTTAGAGATGCTTTTTTGCTAAAAAGACTTGCACACATCAAAAGTTTGTAATACTTTTGCACCCACAAAACGAATGGTGGTTTTAGCTCAGTTGGTAGAGCATCGGATTGTGGTTCCGAGTGTCACGGGTTCGAGCCCCGTATTCCACCCCATAGCAGAAGTGCGAGACCTGATTTAATCAGGTCTCGCACTTGTTTATTCATGTCTTTATCTTCCTTGTTTTTAGTCTGTTAATGCATCTTCTGCGCACGCTTTTTGTTTTCTTTAGACCATGACAAAGGTTGTCAAAAACGGCGTTTACCTTTGCGAGGAATCAAACTAAAACATGAGAGATGAAAACAAGAATCACTTTAACGGCGGTTTGTCTTGCTTTGTTTGCAAATATGTTTTGTCAAGATGTTGTATATACTATTGACAAGCAGCAGATTATTGGTCATGTAGAAGAAATCGGGTCAGACATGATTACATATACCCGTGAAGACACACCGGGTGTTAAACGCAAAATTGGCATTGAGGACGTTTGGAAGATAGTCTATTCCAATGGAACTCAGGAGGTGTTCAATGAGGTTGTACAAGATGCGGTTAATGAGAATCAGGTACAAGAAGAACTAAATTCAGCTGAACTCAAGATGCACAATGACAGCGGGCAGGACGATGTCTCGCAAGATGAAAGGATTGACATTAAGAAGAAAAGGGTGATTACGCGCTACTATCAGAACGGGAGAGAGATTAAAAACCTATCGCAACTCCAATTTGTCGTACAAAAGAACGAAGATGCGGCAAAATTAGTGAAGCAGGCAAAAGGGAGTATTTCTGTCGGATGGGTGCTCTATGGCCTGTCATTCGTTGATATTGGACTTATGGTTGCATGTTTTCCGAAACTCGGAAAGAGAGTAGTATTAAGCGTCGCTGGGGAGCGCAAATTCAAATTCACTGATTTGATTCCGGTGTTAGCTACATTCTCAACCTCTATCATAATAGATAATGTTAGTCTTTCTTTGTTGAAAAAGGGATACAGAAAAGCCGATGAGGCAATTGATGTGTGGAATGCAGGGGTGGATTCAAAAGTAAGAGCCACCAATCAGTTAAGTTTGCGTGTCGGGCCAACGATGAACGGTGTAGGGGCGGTGTTGACTTGGTAATTATACACAATTAGTGTGGCTCTTGCTTCGAATCAAAGGGCGAGCGTGATTCGTTGGTCATAGAAACCGCATCGGTGAATTTGTCTTTATCTTTGTATGTTAATATATGAATCGAAAATCAATGGATCAAACGAAAAACACGAAGAATGATGTCGGTCGTCTGAGTGTGGGTATGGCGCGTTCTTTGCGTAAACATCAGCAGTCGGTGTATAACTTTTGCATGAATACAGGGAGTGACTTCTATCAGATGGGAATGTCTGTGGCCCCCGATTCGACACCAAGTGATGAGAATCTAAATGACATTGTTCCGGATATTATCGTCTTCGACTCTGATGATATTCCCGTAATTATGGGTGAGATTACAACCTCCGGCCATGTTTCGGAAATGAAGCGTAAGATTGCAGTTAAGATGATGTCTCGGTTTACTCAAGCGGAGTTCTTTGTCTATGACTATCAGAAAGAAATCGTATATCTGTATGACTTTGATAAAGAGTGTTGGTTAAGTTCTGATGACTACCAGATACTTTGCCCGTATTTGCAGGTTCCAATGCTCCCTTTGTTCAAGTTAGAGACTTTTGTCAATCGATTTGGGAAACAAAATAACGTCGTTTGTTAGCGTAATTGGGGTAACATATAATTCTGTCTATGCAAGATCAAACTCACGTGGAGCGTCTGTCCAGATTACTGCGGATGCTCACTGCTAATAGTAGTTATCGCAAAAAGCACCTTGCTCAAGCATTAGGCGTTTCAGAACGGACAATCTATCGATATATTGATGCACTGCGTACAGGAGGATTTGTAGTAGAGGCAAAGGATAATGGTCTTCTGCAAATATCGGACTATCGCTCATCACTCCTAAAGGTCTCGGCATCTGATTATGCCGATCAAATGGAGAATCTGACGCTGGCTATGCGGCAGGAGCGTTGTGTGATGTTCCGGGACGACAAGGAGAAAATTCGATGCTTAGGCCTGGAAGATTATGTATTTGAACCATATGCCTTTAGTTCAGATGGGCAACGGGTGATAACCTACTGCCATAATACGGATTATATCGATGTTATCGACCTGTCTCGCATTGGTAGCGTCCGAATTCTGGAACAAACATGGGAGCATAAAAACAGCCACCGACCGGTTTATTTTGATTTATGGGGCGGATGGGGAGAATATGCGGTCGAACTGAAACTTTGGTTGAGCGATACAGCTGCGTCTGACCTCGTGTCCATGAATCCGGTGGCCAAGGAATATCTTCGCTCCATGCCTTCGGATTGCTATCTGTTTGATGGCTATTGTTGTGATACCCATCCGGTTCTTGAGTTCTTATTGGCAGAGATCTCGCAATTCAACCTATGTTGCATAATTTCACCTCCATCATTGATCAAGTCGTTTGATGAGACCCTTGAGGTGTTTCGCGATAGTCGAGATATCTGGTGTATGGGAGAGGGCTTCTTTGATGATTTGATTGCAATGGCAGATGCCAATAGGTAAGTGCTGTTAATTAGGGATAGAAGAGGATTTTCTGTCTGTTGATGCCTGCGTTTTGACGGCATCGTCTGATAACAACATGCCTCACAAACTTTGCATGTGCAGTTTGTGAGGCATGTTTGTTGAGTTGTACTGTTTTCTCAGAGGATGCTCTTGACTGTTTCCAACATGCCCTTTTGTTGGATGCTATCAAGGAATCCGACAAGCATATCCGTCAAGCCCGGAATTTGATTGAGGTCTTGCTTAGATTCTTTCCAAATGACATCTGTTGCTCCGAGTACACCGACAGCCACCTTGCGTGTGTCGTTTGTAGCCCAGAGTTTCTTGAGCAGATCCATAATTTCTTGTGCGTCATTGGGCTCGATAGGGGCTCCGTCAGCGCGTTTCCCGCCTTTGTAGTAGGTAATGATGGCAGCCAAACCGAGCACAAGTCCCTTGGGCAGTTCGCCCTTACGCTCTAAATAGATCTTCAATCCAGGGAGATCGCGAGTCTCAAATTTCGGGAAGGAATTGAGCATGATGCTTGTCACCTGATGGTCAACATAGGGGTTGTCGAAGCGTTCAAGCACATCGGCTGCAAATTTCTTCAGTTCTTCCATCGGCAGGTTGAGGGTCTGCATCAACTCGTCGTATTGTACTTTGCGTACATACTTGCCTACAACAGGGTGGTTGCATGCGTCGCGCACGATGTTGATACCGCTCAAATAGGCAACAGGTGAAAGAACAGTGTGCGGTCCATTGAGTAGGGTCACTTTCCTTTCATGATACGGGGCTTCAGACTTGACAAACTTGACATTCAGACCTGCTTTGTCGGCGGGGAACTCGCGTGCCAGCTGGCGGAGTGAGATGTTCTCTGCGGCTTCGATTACCCACAGGTGGAAGATTTCGGCTTGTACAACAAGGTTGTCGGCATAGCAGATTTTCTTCTGAATGTCGGCAATCTCTTTGCGTGGGAAACCGGGAACTATGCGGTCAACGAGCGTAGCGCATACGTAGTTGTATTTTGTGAACCACTTTTTGAAGCCTTCATAATCTTTGCCAAAGTCGTCTTTCCACAGTTCGATGTACTTGAAGATGCAGTCTTTCAAGTGATGTCCGTTCAAGAAGATTAACTCGCACGGCATAATGATCAAACCTTTCTTGGGATCACCGTTGAAGGTCTTATAGCGGTGATAGAGCAGTTGTGTAAGTTTGCCGGGGTAGCTCGATGCCGGTGCGTCAGTAAATTTACATGTGCTGTCAAAGGTTATACCGGCTTCGGTGGTGTTGCTAATGACGAAACGAATCTCCGGTTGTTCTGCAAGGGCCATAAAGGCTCCGTTTTGAGTGTATGGGTTGAGTGCGCGGCTGATGCAGTCAATGCGTGTGAGTTCGTTGACGGCCTTGCCGTTCAGACGACCTTGTAGATTGACGTGGTACAGGCAGTCTTGTCCGTTGAGCCAGTCTACCATGCCGCGGTCAATGGGTTGAACAACCACTACCGACCCGTTGAAGTCGGTCTTTTGGTTTGTGTTGTAAATAATCCAGTCGATGAATGCACGCAAGAAGTTTCCTTCACCAAATTGGATGATGCGCTCCGGAGCCACAGATTTCGGAGCTGTGCGCTTGTTGAGTGATTTAAGCATGTTGAAGTTTTGTTTATAGATTGTGATTTGTGTTCTTTTTATTTTTCCTGTTGTTAGCAGTTTGTGTCTTTCCTGTCAGGCGGTTCTTAATGAGTGCTGTTCTTTTTGCACCACTATTCGATGCGAATGTATGGATTCTGGTTGGTCTGACAGTCGATTTTTCGACACTTTTTTGATGTTATTGGTCTTGTGTATCTTTTTTGAAGTAGGTGTCTAATAGGCGGTGAGCTGCAACAAAAGAGCTTAGTTGGTTGTTAAGCACTTGCTGCTCGTATGTCTCCAGTATTTGTGCAATTTGTGGGTCTTGGTAGAAGTTCGCTCTGAGTTGCTCGTTGATGCTTTCGTACATCCAGTACTTGGCCTGTTGGTTGCGCTTGAAGTCGAAGTACTTGTTTTTCTTGGTAAATTCGATGTAGTCGACAACCATCTGCCAGACGTCATTGATACCAGTCTTGTCGTAGGCAGAGCAACATACAGCGTGTGCAGTCCACCCTGATTCGGATGGCGGGAACAGGTGTAGGGCATTGTCAAACTGGCTACGTGCAAGCCGTGCTTTTTCGATATTGTTGCCGTCGCATTTGTTGATGGCAATCCCATCGGCCATTTCCATGATACCGCGCTTTATTCCCTGCAGTTCATCACCGGTTCCGGAAAGTTGCAGGAGCAGGAAGAAGTCAACCATGGAGTGCACGGCCGTCTCGCTTTGTCCAACCCCGACAGTCTCGACAAAGACGATGTCGAACCCGGCTGCCTCACACAGTACAATGCTTTCGCGTGTCTTGCGGGCTACTCCGCCTAACGAACCTGCTGATGGTGAAGGGCGGATGAAGGCTTTTGGCGTGGTTGAGAGTTCCTCCATGCGGGTCTTGTCGCCGAGAATACTGCCCTTGGATCGTTCGGAACTCGGGTCGATGGCCAATACGGCAAGTTTATGTCCTTCGTGCACAAGTTGCATGCCGAGCGCTTCGATAAATGTGCTCTTTCCAGCTCCCGGAACGCCAGTGATGCCAAGACGGGTGGAGTGTCCTGCATGCGGCAGGCATTGTTCAATCACCTTTTGTGCAAGGGCACGGTCGGAGGGGAGTGAACTCTCGACGAGTGTGACGGCCTGACCGAGCAGACTGATGTCGCCTCTGAGGATTCCTTCGACGTACTGTTCGGGTTGTAGCCGTGTGCGACGTGGGCGCGGGCGTGCGTAGGGATTGGTGATGGGTTGGCTTCCAACGCCATTATTAACAGTCAGCCCTTTGTATTCGGGGTCGTTCTCGGGATGATATAGCATGTCTGGGAAGTTTTTCTTGGCGTGATTTGTTTTGTGCAGTGTGTGTTGTCTGTGATTGGCAGACGATGCAAATATACAAATTATTGTCTATCGGTGAATTGTTTCCCGTTTTTGCGTTTCTGATGTTGTGCCTGGTGTATATATGCGCTCATCCTCCCGATATGCCTGTTGCATAGGGGAGGATGAGTATGGTTCTGATTGTATCGTGATGCCGGCTATTCGGCGACAGTCCAACTGATGTTGATGGTTTGTCTGGAGTGGTCAGGGTCGTTGTTAATCACGGTGATGCTGCGCCGATAGGTCTGTGTGTTCAGTCCGGTGGTGTTGAGCGTGATGTTGAGCGTGGTCGACTTGCCGGCCTTGATGGTGGTAGCCTTTGGGGTGGCTTTCACCTCGTTGGCGGTATTGACAATGCGGCGGATATAGAGCGGATTCTGTGCTCCTTGGTTGCTGATATCCACTTTGACTGTCTTGCTTGTTCCGGCCTTAATAACACCGAGGTCAATGTTGCTCTGGCTCAGTTTAATCATTGGGGCGAGTTGCTTGTCGGCAGCACTGAGCTTGCTGAAGTTCTCGACGATGTTTGCCTTGATGTTGATTTTGTGGTCAGCGTCAAGAATCTTCTTGCCGTTGACAACGAGGTATGCATCGGTGTCGAATGGTCCCCATTGCTTGGCGGCATCGGTGTCGATGGCGACGCGTATCGTGCCGGCCTTACCTGCTTCAATCTTGCTGGGCTGAACGTCAACGATGATGCCCTGAGCAGCAGTCTGCAGATCGACACTTACGGCTTCAGCCGAGTTGTTGGCGACTTCGATGTCAACATGCTTTATCTCGCCTTTCTTGACTTCACCAAACTGTACGTTGCGTTGTGTCAGTCCGAGTTCTCCGATTTTGACCGGATATTTGTCTGCCGGCTTGGCTCCTTTGGGGAGAACTTCGCCTTTGATGGTCAGGCGAACGGTGCTCTCAGATGCGTTGGAGGTCACGGTGATAGTCTTGGTGAACACGCCGGGGCGTCCGTTGGGGTTGTAGGTCGCGGTGACGCTGCCTTTTTGTCCGGGTTCAATCGGTGCTTTGCTCCAGTTCGTGGCCGTGCAGCCGCAACTGGCGCGGACGTTGCTCAATACGAGAGGTGCATTGCCGGTGTTGGTGAATTCGAATGTTGTGGATACGCGTCCACCATCTTCGCGTACCTGACCAAAGTCATACGTCTTGCTGTTAAACTCTATGACGGCTGTTTGAGCCATTGCAGCCATGCTGATGAGAGCGACTGCAAACAAGAGACTGATGCGTTTCATGTGGTGTTTGTTTTTATGTTTCGTTACTTTTCTTCAAGAATTGTGCCATGCAAGCGCGACGGCATGCAAAGTTATGTATTTCTGTTGAGATATGTGTTTTGCGGTGTCTGTTTTGCTTAAAAAAAGTGCAGGAGTTGCCACAAACGCGCAACTCCTGCTGTATGTTCTGTTGACAGATGCTCGTCTTTATCGGCACTTGTCTTATCGGTACTTGCCTTATCGGCGGTTGTTGTCTCTACGCTGTGGACGGTCGCCTTCGCGGCGCTCACGGCGTTCGCGGCGCTCGGGTTCTACATATCCTTCGGGCTTCTCTTTGAGGGCACGTGCCGAGAGACGGTATTTGCCAGTCTTTTCGTCGATTTCAAGCAGTTTGACGTCAATTTCATCGCCTTCTTTGAGGCCTGTCTGCTCAATGGTGTCATAGCGCTTCCAGTCAATCTCTGAGATGTGGAGCAGGCCCTCCTTGCCAGGCATAATCTCAACGAATAAGCCATAGGGCATCACGGATTTAACCACCGAGTGATAGACTTCGCCAACTTCGGGGATGGCTACGATGGAGCGTATCTTGGCTACTGCGGCATCAATGGAAGCCTTGTTGTTGGCTGCGATTTCTATGTGGCCGTGGTCGTCAATCTCATCTATCGAGATGGTTGCTCCGGTTTCGGCCTGCATGCCTTGGATGATTTTTCCACCAGGACCGATGACGGCTCCGATCATGTCTTTCGGGATGTCCATCGTGATGATGCGTGGAGCGTGCGGTTTAAGGTCTGCACGAGGTTCTGCGATGGTCTCTGTGATTTTGCCGAGGATATGCATGCGGCCTTCGTGTGCCTGCATAAGGGCTTTTTCAAGAATCTCATAACTCAGGCCGTCAACTTTGATGTCCATCTGTGTGGCAGTGATACCGTCGCGTGTGCCGGTTACCTTGAAGTCCATGTCGCCCAGATGATCTTCGTCGCCGAGGATGTCGGAGAGGACGGCGTAGTTGGTGCCTTTGTTTTCTGATATCAGGCCCATGGCAATGCCGCTGACGGGCTTTGTGATCTGCACACCTGCATCCATCAGGGCGAGTGTTCCGGCGCAGACGGTGGCCATCGAACTGGATCCGTTAGATTCGAGGATGTCACTCACGACGCGGACTACGTACGGATAGTTGGCCGGGATGACGGGCTTGAGGGCGCGCAGAGCCAGGTTGCCGTGTCCAATCTCACGTCGGCCGACACCACGTTGGGGCTTGGCCTCTCCTGTGGCGAATGGCGGGAAATTGTAGTGGAGCAAGAAACGCTCGTAGCCCTGTACGGTAGCTTCGTCAATCATTTTCTCGTCTTGCTTGGTACCGAGCGTGACGGTGCACAGGCTCTGTGTCTCACCGCGTGTGAAGATGCTTGAACCGTGTGGGCCGGGCAGCGGGCTGGCTTCGCACCAGATGGGGCGGATGTCAGTGGTCTTACGTCCGTCGAGACGCTTGCCTTCGTCGAGCACGCAACGGCGCATGGCTTCTTTCATCACGTCGTGATAGTAGCGGTCAATGAGCGGGGCTTTGGTTTCAAGCTCTTCTTCGGTGTATTGGGCTTTGAACTCGTCGCATACAGCCTGGAACTGTGCTTCGCGGTCGTGCTTGTTGGTGTTGGCTGATGCTGCGAGCTGATAGGCTTTCTGATAGGTCTGGTCGTGCACGAGCTGACGCAGTTCTTCATCGTTCTCTTCGTGGCAGTAGGTGCGCTTGACGGTCTTTCCGGCGGCCTCCATCAGTTCGATCTGGGCTTGGCATTGGGGTTTGATGGCCTCATGCGCAGCCTTGATGGCTTCGAGCATTTCTTGTTCGCTGACTTCTTTCATCTCGCCTTCGACCATCATGATGTTGTCCAGCGTGGCAGCAACCATGAGTTCGATGTCGGCTCTCTCGAGTTGCTCAAAGGTGGGGTTGATGACGAACTGTCCGTCGATGCGTGCAACGCGTACTTCCGAGATGGGGCCTTCAAACGGGATGTCGCTCACGGCCAGTGCGGCAGAGGCTG
>JAFUXZ010000215.1 GCA_017470795.1 Paludibacteraceae bacterium | reverse complement strand
GACGAAGAACGCATCCATGTCAATATGTATGATTTTGCGCTGCAATGCTTGTGATGGCTGTTTCTGTTATCCTAAAACGACGTCTAATACCATCATCAGCGCAAACCCTATTGCAAAGCCGATGGTGGCGAAGTTGCTGTGCTCGCCCGTTGACGCTTCCGGTATGAGTTCTTCCACTACAACATATATCATTGCACCGGCGGCAAAAGCAAGCAGGTAGGGCAGTATGGGCTGCATCAGTGAGGCAAGGAGGATTATCAGTATGCTACCGACAGGCTCAACTACGCCGCTCAGGCAGCCAATCAGGAATGACCGCCAACGGCTGTTGTTCTCTGCGCGGAGCGGCATGGAGATAATTGCCCCTTCCGGGATGTTCTGAATCGCAATGCCCATTGACACCGCCATTGCTGCTGCCATGGAGATTCCGCCAGCATCTTGTAGAGTAGAGGCTATGACTACACCGACAGCCATACCCTCGGGAATGTTGTGTATCGTTACGGCCAAAGCGAGCATCGCTGTACGTGAAAGGCGTGCGCGCGGGCCCTCGGAGGTGTGGTCTCCGGGATGCAGGTGAGGTGTGAGGTTGTCTATGAGGAGCAGGAACAATATGCCAAGCAGGAATCCTGTTGCTGCAGGCATAACTGCCAACGCTCCCTCGTGGCCGGACATCTCAATACTCGGAATAAGCAGCGACCATACTGATGCCGCCACCATCACACCCGAAGCGAACCCGAGCAGTGTCCGCTGCAGCAATGGCGGTATCCGGTCGCGCATGAAGAAGACGAATGCCGAACCCAGTATTGTGCCGAGGAGAGGAAGAAGTAGGATGGTGATAATTCCGCCCATGTCTTTTCTGTAAGTGGGGGACATGACAAATCTATTCGCCGAGTCCCCCAGTAGAGATGAATGTATGTCTGCTGATGCGATGTGCATGCAGCCTCTGCATGTTGCCCTGCTCTTATTTGTGCATCAGTTTGCCGGCTGCCATTTGCAGCGCACAGGTGAAACGATTGCCCCTTCCTTCTTGAGGTCTGCAAATGCTTTGTCGACAATCTTGCGGTCAAGTCCGGTCAACTCGGCCACTTTGCCGGCATTGACAGGCGCACCGACTTCGCGCATGGCGTTCAGTACTTGCTCTTTCGTGTCCATCGTTGTCAGAATTTGAGCGCTTCAACGGGCTCCATCATTTTGTAGAATGTGGCGGTGGCATTTTTTACTTCCCACATCACGGCGTTCTCGCCATTCTCGCCAAGGGCTGCCTTCAGAACCGGCATGTGTGCGAGCATGGCATCTTTCACTTCCTGACGTGTGTCTTCTACCAGGTTACACTCTACGCGCAGTGTCAGGCCTTTGAAGGCGCAAAGCTCGGCTTTGCTGTTTGCCTTGAGCTGGCTGGCGGCGGCAGTGCGTGCGAATGACATCAGATATAGTTTGTCTTCGAACAACAGTTGTGCACCATATATGCGCACACGGGGTTGATCGCCCTCAACGGTGGTGAGATAGAAAGTCTTGGCTTCTTCCAAGAACTCAAAAACTTTTTTTGCTTCGTTCATAGGACTCTGTGTTTGTCGTTATGCTTTGTTAAACTTTTCCTTGCCCTGTTTGCAGCGGGGACAGCGCCAGTCTTCCGGCAGATCTTCGAAAGCCACTCCGTCATGCTCTGCCGGGTCATAGAGATAGCCGCAGATGGAGCATACGTACTTGCCGGATGCTTCTTTCTTGTCAAAATCAACCTCTGCCAATATGGTAGGCACGGGATTGTCCAGGTCCATCACGCGCTTTGCTTCAAGATTCTCATAGCCCTGCGGCGTGTGAGTGGACAGGTAGACTGTCGGGTGGTTGCGTACAAATTCGCGCACGCGGTCAAGGGTCTGCCGGGCAGCGTCTCTGTCATCGTAGACAATGGACAACTTGTTCTCATACAAAGCCTCGTCGACATAAGTGACATCGCCATGAATCATGTAGAACAGTCCGTTGTCTTCTACGATGATGATGCTGTTTCCACGTGTGTGTCCTTCAGCCTTGATGAAGTAGATGCCGTCCTGAATCTTCTGGCTCTCAGGGAAGTTGTAGTATGCCCCGTCGCTGTAACTCACCGCTGTCAGATTGGTCAGTCCCTGCAGTTCGGTGGCGTCTGTTTCATGTTCGTTGACATAGATCTGAGCATTGGGGAAGGAACGGAGTGCTCCTGAGTGGTCGCCATGACGGTGGGTGAGCAGAATCTTGCTGACCTGTTCGGGCTTGTAGCCAAGTGCTTCAAATGCATCTATGTAGTTGGCGATGTTGTGCCCAGTGAAGGCGAGCGAGTCTTCGTTGGGCACTTCTTCGGGAAAGTCTGCCGGCAGTCCTGTGTCAACGAGTATAACCTCCTTGCCGGTGTCAATCAGGTAGTTCTGCAGACTGCCGCGATAGCGGACATTCTTGTCGAACTTTTCTCTGCCCTCTTCTCCTCCGAAGGCGAAGGGCTGGGTGTAGAACCCATCCCTCCTGAATCGTATGGCTTTGATTTCCATTGTCACAAATCTTGTTAAAGCTGCTGCAAAAGCCAGTTCTGTTCACCAATACATTCTATCATCTGAATGGCACCCTGACTCCAGTAGAGATCCTCTTCTTCGTCTTTGAGGTAAGCCTTGAGGATGTCGTATGTCGTTGGGTCGTCTTTGACGGTCTCCATGCACTTGAGCAGTACCTCAACGCCGGGTTCCTGAATGGCGAGGTCGGCTTTTACGTATTCAATGGGGTTGTAGATGAGTTGGCGTGCCTCGGCACCTTCATATTTGAGGCTGCCTCCAAGGTCTAAAAGACGCTCGACAAATTTTTCTACCCAGCCCATTTCCTCTGTGAAGTGGCCAATGTATTTGTCAGCGAGTTTGCTGAAACCTTCTGATTTGAAGATTTGTCCCTGCAGTTTGTGTACTTCGGCTCCTTCTGTGAGGTGAGTTATAAAGAACTGCAAAGCCTCGATTGATTTTTTTGAATCCATGTTTTTCTGTTGTTTTTAGTTGGTTAATGTTGTTTTTCCTGATAATGACCTGCTACTGGTACGTTCTTTTTCTCCCGGCTCTGATTTAATTGCACGACCGGCGTTTCGAACGGGATTTCTCCTGTTTTTTCGACAGGCCTTCAATGAGCTCGTCAAGCATCGGAATCATTTGCTCCAGCTGTTGGGCATGGGTGACGAAGTTCGTGATGTCTTGCTCCATGCATTCAGGCACTTCAACGGCTCTTTGCTTTAGTTCCTGACCTTGTGTGGTGAGTGATATGATGCGCTGGCGGCTGTCGGCAGTTCCCCGCTGACGCTGCACTAATCCCTGGCGCTCCAGCCGTTGGATCAGTGGAGTGACGGTGTTGGTCTCCAACGAAATCCTGTGCGCAATGTCGTTGACAGGCAATGCGCCTTCTTCCCACAGTATCATCATCACAAGATATTGCGGATAGGTAAGCCCCAGAGGTGCGAGATAGGGCTGGTAGGCCTGTGTGAGCAGTCTTGACGCTGCATACAGGCGATAGCACAACTGATTCTTCAGCAGTAACTGTTCGTACATGTTGTCGGCCGTCTGGTGAGTTTGCTGATGTATGCCGGCGGAGTGCCTGCTCCTTTCGGATGGAGAAGCTGACATGCCTCCGCCGGCTTTCTGTGTGTGTCGGGTGTTATTTGTTCAGCAGGCTGACAATGTCTTTCTCGATGCTCTCCGGCTTCGTCGTCGGGGCATAGCGTTCAATCACGTTGCCGTCCTGGTCGATCAGGAATTTGGTGAAGTTCCATTTGATGGCCTTGCCGAGTGTGCCGCCTTTCTGCTCTTTCAGATATTTGTAGAGCGGCTCGGCATCATCGCCGTTGACTTTGATCTTGGCAAACTGGGGGAAGGATACATCGTATTTGAGCTGGCAGAAGCTGACGATTTCTTCTTCCGTTCCGGGGGCTTGGTTGGCAAACTGGTTGCAGGGGAAGTCGAGCACAACAAATCCCTGATCTTTGTATTTCTTGTACAGGGCTTCGAGACCTTCGTATTGCGGTGTGAAGCCGCATCCGGTTGCGGTGTTGACTACAAGGAGAACTTTGCCTTTGTACTGATCTAACTTGACAGGCTGTTTCTTGATGTCAAGTACGGTGAAATCATAGATGTTCATAGCAGTATTTTGTATTAAAGTTGTGTCTTGCTGTATGGCGTGTTCTTCATTGGCAATTTCTTGTGCCTGACATACGCCGGGGAGCATCAGCATCCCCATCATGAGGGCGTAGAGCAGATTGGTCGCTGTGTGATTCATTGTTGCTTTGGTTTTATGTCGTTTGCGATGCAAATATAGGACAATAAAATTATATCGCAAGCGATACATTTGATTTTATCGACAAAAAACTGTCGGTGCGTGTCCGGATGTGGTTGTTGTGGGCCTTTACAGGTATGTCAGAGCCTCTTCAACGAGCTGTGGGGCGGCGGTTTGATTGATGACGGGCTCGCCGATGCGGCGCAGCAGGGTGAAGTTCAGTTCGCCGTTCAGACTCTTCTTGTCGTGCGTCATGAGGCGGATAGCTTCTTCCATCTGCCGGCATGGGCAGTCAAACGGGCCGTATAGTTCGCGCACAACACTGCGCATCTGGCTCACGGTGGCACTCGGCAATCCCAGCAGCGCGTGGCTCAGATAGAGTTCGGCCACCAGGCCATAGGCTACCGCATGTCCATGTCGCAGCGGCCGGTTGGAGTTTAGCGAGAGCTCTTCGATAGCGTGCCCCACAGTGTGCCCCAGATTCAGAGCCTTACGTGGCCCCTGTTCCGTCGGGTCAAGCGTGGTGTAGTGCTGTTTGACGTCCAGATTGCGGCGTATGAGCGACGTGAGCAGCCGGTCGTCTTTGTGGTCAATATCTATGGACAGGGTCTGCCGGAGCAGGTCTTCACCGTCCAGCAGGGCGTGTTTGAGCATCTCCGCATAGCCCGAGAGCCATTCTTCGGTTTCGAGCGTGCGCATCATGTCCAGACCGATGACGACAGCCTGTGGCGCGCAATAGGTCCCGATGAGGTTCTTCAGCCCGAGGTGGTTGATGCCCGTCTTCCCTCCGACCGAAGCGTCAACAGCAGCCAGCAGGGTGGTGGCTACATTGATGTGCGTCATGCCGCGCATGTAGGTCGATGCTGCAAATCCGCCCAGATCGCCGACCATGCCGCCGCCGATGCACAGCAGCAGGCTGTGGCGCGTGGCCTGATGTTGGTACAGGAAGTTCCAGACGCTCTCCACCGTCTGCAGGTTTTTGGACTCTTCGCCCGACGGGATGATGCAGGCAGGCAGGTGCTGTATGTGTGGCAGATGAGGCAGGCAGGCCTGTGCCACGTGTTGGTCTGTCAGCACGAGCACGTGCTGTGCAGGCAGCAGCGTGTGCAGTGTCTTGTCCGTTTCGGTTGTTATGTGGATGCCGGATGTCATCGCTCGTGTACGTCTGACAAATATACAATAGTTCAGTCGGCCGGGCAAGTCTGTTGCTCCAATATCCTGATTCGTGCCTCTGCATTCGCTCGGCAGGTGGCGATGCGTGTCATGCAGGGATTGTTTGAATTATAGCCGCCGGCTCTTTCAAGACGCTCAGTGTGCTGCGGGCTGCAGCTGTCAGCAGCGTGCCGATGCATACGATTGGTGCGTGTGTAGTCGCCGGCGGCACGCGTGGTAAAGGCATGCACCGTGTTGTCGCTGCGGGCTGTCGCGGGCAGTCCGTTCCTGCCGGTCTGCGCCGTCGGGCGTGGTGTTGAGGTATGCGTTGCGGAGACTCATAGCCGGCAGCGGTAGACATCCATAACGATTTGATGTGCCGTGCCATCGGCGTCATGAGTGTCAGCAGCGCATCGGGCCGGCAGCAGGCATGGGACTTGCAGCATGAAACGACATTGTCCGATTGCGCAAAACTTGCTAACTTTGTTGCTCACAAAAACGCAGAATCCTGACACTATGCAGACGATAGAAGAAACACAACAGCAGATTATTGAAGATTTCAGTTCGGTCGACGACTGGATGGACCGCTATTCGATGATGATAGATCTGGGGAATGCACTGCCCGGGCTGGAAGAACGATACAAGACAGAGCAAAACCTGATAGAAGGATGTCAGAGCCGCGTCTGGCTACAGGCCGACTACGAAGACGGCGTAATAGTCTTCAGAGGCGATTCGGATGCGATATTGGTCAAGGGGCTTGTGGCCCTGCTCATACAGGTGCTGAGCGGACATACGCCCGATGAAATCTTGTCGGCCGACCTCCACTTCATCGAAACGATTGGTCTGCGCGAGCATCTTTCACCGACCCGGTCGAACGGACTGCTGGCCATGATCAAGCAGATGCGCCTGTATGCGATGGCGTTCAAGGCCAGACAGGGAGCATGAATGCCTGTAGCTCATGACAGAAAGATACGCACAGGGATACATCAGGACAAAATGAAGAAGAAAGCCTTTGTCTTTGATATGGATGGAGTGCTGTTTGACTCCATGCCCGGACATGCACAGTCGTGGTCAGAGGCCATGCATCGCTATGGCTTCGATTTTGACCCGATGGACGCCTATCTGAATGAAGGACGGACGGGGTTCAGCGTCATAGCAGAATATATCGAACAGAAACATCATCGCCCGGCCACGCAGACCGAACTGGATGAGATATACGGCCTGAAGACACGCCTCTTTGCAGAGCTTGGGGCTGCCAGACCTGTTGACGGCATCGGTGAGGTGCTGACCTATCTGAAGCAGCAGGAACGCCTGATATATATCGTGACCGGGAGTGGGCAACTGTCTCTTTTTGAACGCTTGGAGCAGACCTTCCCGGGTATCTTCAGCCGCGACCGTATGGTGACGGCCTTCGATGTCAGACACGGAAAACCAGATCCGGAGCCCTATCTGATAGCATGGCAGAAGTCGGGGGTGCTGAAGGAAGAAGCCGTAGTGGTCGAAAATGCCCCGCTGGGAGTTCAGGCCGGACATGCTGCCGGAATCATGACCATAGGTGTCAATACAGGTCCGTTGGCGCCGGAGACACTCTCAAATGCAGGAGCCGACATCGTTTTTCCCGACATGCATGCATTGCTCCACCTGATTCAGCAGCCTGACTTCTGACCTCACGGTCGGTGTCTCGCTTTTCCGTGTCAGCACGTGTAGATACAGCAGTGGCGATGCGGATGCCGGACGGACATGCTGCCGGCTGAAACATTACTGACAGAATAGACATAAGCCAAAAGTCAAGCCTCTTCATACCTCAGTATCAGACTGATGGATGAAGAGGCTTGACTGTGTGCTCCTCTGTTTATGCAGTGTGCTCACTCAATCTTGAAGTCAAGAGCCTGATGGCTTTGCTTGAGTTCAAGGAACCTGAAGAAACTTTGTGAGATGTGGATTCTGTATTTCTGACTCATGAAGAGTACATGCCGCCCATTGTTGTCGACTACACGGATGAACAGCGTTGTGCTGCCGCTGTTTTGGACAATCTGCTCCTCCAGTTCTTCTATGAGGTCATGTTTGATTTCAGACAACGGAATGGTCAGCGTAATCTTGTTGACGCGTCTGGCCAGATCATCTTCCGCGATGTCAAGAATGTTGGTGAGACGGAACTCCCAGACCTTCTCCCCGTCGGGCTTAGCCACAAAATGCTTGGAGTCGCTGCCCCTTTCCTGCACGCGCCCCACAACCTGCACAAAGATGTTCTCCATCAGGAATTTCTGATACTGTGCCAGATTTTTTTTGTACAGCACAACGTCATAGCTTCCCTGATAGTCGGTGATGGTCATAATCCCATACTCATTGCCGTTCTTGCTGATGCCGCGTCGGGTAGACGTAACCATTCCTCCAAGCGTGATATTGCGGCCGGCCAGTTGGGAAATGTCACTCATCTGTGTTGTCGTGTTGCGACACAGATACGTAATCTCAAACTTGTGCTGATCCAACGGGTGCTCGGAGATATAGATGCCAATCATGTCATACTCCCGCTTGAGACGGAAGAGTGTATCCCATCGCGGCACGTCTTCCAGTTTCGGACGTGCAATCTCAATGCTTTCCGTCCCGCCAAAAAGTGAGTTTGTTGCAAACTCCAAGTCGGCCTGATATTTCGTCCCATAGCGCAGGATGGCATCGTTGAGAACCCATTTGTCGCCGTCATGTACGAAATACTGCTCACGATAACCGGTCTTGAACCCGTCAAAGGCACCGGCATACGCAAGATTTTCAATAGTCGACTTATTGCAGGCCTGCAGATTGACACGCTCTACGAAGTTGAAAATATCGGTGAACGGACCGCCCTTTTTGCGTGCCTCAATGATAGCCTCGACGGCTTTCTCACCGATGCCCGTGATGCCGCCAAGACCATAGCGTATTTCGCCCTTCGGATTGACTGTAAAGCCGAGTGCACTCTCGTTGACATCCGGCGGGAGAACCTGAAGGCGCATGACCTTGCATTCTTCCATAAAACGCGCCACGTCAGACGTCGTATCCATGGACCGGGTGAGCACTCCGGCCATATACTCGGCCGGATAGTTGGCCTTGAGGTAAGCCGT
>JAFUXZ010000022.1 GCA_017470795.1 Paludibacteraceae bacterium | reverse complement strand
TCCGGGGGATGCGGAGGCGTCCCTGTATCTTTTTCAGATTCTTGCGTGAGAGGTATTTGCGCCGGCGGATGTCCTGCCCGAAGATCAGGTAGAAAATCAGGCCGAACACCGGTACAAGCAGCAGTATCAGCACCCACACCACCGATTTCTGGGGGGTGCGGTTCTCGAGCAACACCACGCTGATGGTTGTCAGGATGGTGTAGATGTAGAGCGAGATGAAGATGATGGCAAGAATCAGCCAGACCATATATGATGTGTCAATTGCTATTGATGTCAGGGGGACATTGTGTACAGATACAGTGTTGCTCTATCGTTTGCACCGATAAAATCCTGCCGTCACAGGGCCGCATGCTGCCGGATCATGCTTTCGGCTGACCGGTCATGCTGACCGTCAGCTGTCCTGCCGGAGTCAGGCGTAATCGAAGCCGGTGCGTCAGTTTGAAGGGCGGCAGTGGCTGCCGGGCGAGACTCACTTCTGAACCAGTAGCCGGGCGTCAGCGTGGTCGGAGCCGGTGCGTCAGCGTGAAGGGCGGCAGTGGCTGCCGGGCGAGGCTCACTTCTGAACCAGAATCCAGGCGTCAGGGTAGTCGGAGCCGGCACGGAGCTGGTCCTTGAGAGCTTTGGCGCTTTGGTAGTCGATGAACGACTTCATAATCACGCGATACATGCCGGCTTCGTTGCGCACGATGCTTGCGCTGTGTCCAAGCTCGCTCAGGCGCTGCTGCAGGCGTGCTGCGTTGTCGTCGCGTCCGAAGCTGCCGACGATGACGTGATAGTTGTTCTTGTTGACGGCGTCCTTGTCACTGCTCACCACTTCGAAGCGTTCGGCGCGGGTCTCTTCTTTGGCAAGCGCTGATGCTTCCTGTGCGGCGCGCGCGCGTTCGGCAGCCAGTGCCTGCTCTGCGGCGGCTTTCTCAGCGGCGGCGCGTTCGGCAGCCAGACGTGCAGCTTCGGCACGCTCGGCAGCGGCACGTTCGGCGGCACGCTGTTCGGCAGCAAGTTTCTCGGCGGCCTTGCGGCGTTCGGCTTCGGCGCGTTCAGCGGCGGCCTTGGCTTCGGCAGCGGCTTTGGCCTCGGCGGCAGCACGCTCAGCAGCGAGACGCTCGGTGTCAACAGCTGCAATGTCGCCACCCGAAGGGATGACATACTGCTTGCTCTTGCAGGATGCGAAGCAGAGCACAAGGGTTGCAAGGAGTAGTGGAAGAATCCGTTTGTTCATTGTTGTTTATCTGAATTTGTGTGCGTTTGGTCTTACTCTTCGTCAATGTCGATGTAGCGGCAGTCGTCATCGTCATCTGCAGCCGTCTCTGCGGCAGTGTCAGCTTGCTCGGTGTTTTGAACAGGGGCAGAAGCGGCGGTGTCAGCCTGCCCGGAGTTTTGGACAGGAGCGGAAGCGGCAATGTCAGCTTGCTCGGTGTTTTGGACAGGGTCGGAAGCAACTGTGTCAGCCTGCCCGGAGCCTTGGACAGGGGCGGAGGCGACGGTGCCGGCTTGCTCGGGTTCGGGCTGCTTGTTCTCTTCGGGATAGGCAATCCGATGGTGGTTGATGCTGATGATTTTCTGCGTCAGTACATGCTTGATGGTCTCGATGTCGCTGAAGGTGAGCGGGGTCTTTCTGAACTGTCCGTCAGCGATCTGCCCGTCAATGATGCGTTCGACGAGCTGGCCGATTTTCTCTTCGGTCATGTCCTGCAGGCTGCGCGATGCGGCTTCGACGGCGTCGGCCATCATCAGGATGGCGGTTTCCTTCGTGTCGGGCTCGGGGCCCGGATAGGTGAACATGCCTTCGTCGGGTTCAACGCCGGGATGCTGATTCTTGAAGGTGATGTAGAAGTACTTCGTCTTGCCCGTCCCATGGTGTGTTTCAATGAAGTGGATGATATGACGGGGCAGCTTCTCCTTTCGGGCAATGCGGATGCCGTCGCTGACGTGCCTGATTACGGTCTGGGCAGCCTGTTCGATGGGCATCTCAAGGAGCGGGTTCTTGCCGCTCTGCTGATTCTCGGTGAACATCTCGGGGTGCTCCATCTTGCCAAGGTCGTGATAGAGCGCGCCGGTGCGCACGAGCAGTGCGTTGGCTCCGACGGCCTTGGCTGCCGCTGTCGCAAGGTTGCCGACCTGAACAGAGTGTTGGAACGAGCCCGGCGCCAGTTCGGCAAAACGCATCATGAGGTTGGAGTTGACGTTGGTCAGCTCGACCAGCGTGATGCTCGACATGAAGCCGAACGCGCGTTCAAAGAGGTAGATCAGACCGTAGGAGAGGAGCAGGAGCAGACTGCTCACGCCGAAATACAGATAGTAGTGCCACGCACCGTTGCCGAAGCTGTGACCTTCGATGATGCGCAGGCCGGTGAAGACGACCGCACTGCTCAGGAACACCCACAAGGCGGTGTTGGCGAGCTGTGAACGGTCGGTGAAGTCCTTGAGTGTCAGGACGGCAAAGGTGCCTGCAATCAGTTCGATCATCAGGAAGTCGACCGAGAGCTGCGCCATCAGCGCCACAGTGAGGATGACGACGCTGTGCGCCATCAGGGCGGTACCTGCATCGAAGAAGACGCACACGATGATGGGCAGGATGACGAACGGGATGAGGTAGATGCTCCAGTGTGACGACAGCATCAACAGGGCCGGGAGCAGTGTCATGCCCAGCATCATGATCACCAAAAACAGCAGGCTGCGTGCCTGATGCATAATCATGGGGCGGAACAGGCGGAGGTACAGAACGAACAGCAGCAGCAGCAGACAGGTGAGCACAAACTGGCTCAACACCATCAGCACGGAGCGCGATGCGGCTTTGCTGTCGACCAGCATGACCTTACGCAGTGCCGACAAGACCTGATACTTCTCTGCGTCAACGACTTCGTTGGTGCGGATGATCAGCTGCCCCTCGCGCACCTCCTGCCGGCTGGTCTGCACCTTCGACAGGGCGGCAGCGACGGCCTCGGCTGTTGCCGCGCTGTCATACGTCAGGTTCGGGACGAGGTAACGCGCGATGTCCATCGCTCCATAGATCCGCTGATAGGCCGGCCCCAGCTCCTGCCGGATGTGCGATGCGGCTGTCGCCGGTGTATACAGAGCCTGCGTGCTCCGCGTGTCCACACCTTCCACCAGGATGTCCGTATAGGCCCGTGCCTGGAGCGTGTCCATCGACGAGGCTGGGATGATGCCCGATTGATAGACCTCGTCGAACTTGGTACGTATGAGGCTGAACAATGCCGTCCGACCGGCCATGGACGTATCTGACCGGAGCACATTCCACTGCATCTCTGCCATGTTGGGCTGCTCCCTGAAACGCGGACTGACCGACTGACGAGCCTTCAGCCGGTCTTGCTGCAACTCGTCTTCGGTCTTCGGCACCAGAAAGTCAAACGGAGCCGACAGATCTTCATGCTCCCACGCCCGATTCTGCTCAAAGGAGTAAGCAAACCGCTGCGGAACAGGCGGATACAGATATACCACCAAAGCAACAAGGAGCAACAGCCCCACCGCTGTCAGATACTTCACATAGCGTCTGTCGCCTGTCAGATTCATTTCCATCTTTGCATGTATATTTATGCCGATACATCGGGCACCAATGATGCCACTCGCAAAGATACAGAAAGACCTTTGATAGACCAAATGCGTTTCAGCGTCATTCACGACAAACAAAAAAAGCACCGTCTCTTCCGTTCCCGCCCCTGCCCTGCCGATGCGGTCCGGCCGGGCGCCGAAGCAGGACGGCATGCGTGAAGCCGCAGCCGGCAGCGGAGGCATGAGGGACGTGATGCACTGCCTGCCGACCGGCAACGGAAGACAGAAATCAACATTCAGGCCGACCCAAGCCGGCCGGCAACACAATGGCGGCAGGAGCACGACCGGGCAAGGCAGGCGGCACAGGCCGGACAGACAGCCTCCGGCGCGCATCGCCGGAGGCCGGGAGCAGGCCGCATGCGTCCTCCCGCAGCATGCCGGGCGGCAACAGTCACGCACAAACCTGACAGCCGGCAACAGCCCTGAAAAAGACCTGCACGGCAGCAAACAGCCTGTCAGCCATGCTGCAAAGCCGCACGGCAATCACATTTTGTGCATAAAATGCTGTCCGATAAGCAAAAAAGACTATCTTTGCCACCAGCAACGACCTCATGACACCATGAACCGAAAGAACCCATCGGCCCAGAACAGCAGACGCACGCACCGCCACGTCTTCACGCTCAACGACAGCGAACAGCGCGTCTTCGAGCGTTTCTGCCGCAAATATCGGGTGCAGAACCGGTCCAAACTGGTCCGCGAACTGCTCATGAAGTCCATCCTCAAACGCTTCGACGAAGATCACCCGACGCTCTTCTGAAACATCTTAACGCATCGGGCAGCGTTTTTGAGGTCTGATTATGTTAAAATTTGTTAAAAACAACCCTGCAGAGGCCTGTTTTTATGTTGTAGAGCAGAAACAGAATACCTTTGCAACGTGTTTTTCATGGTATTAGATTTAAGGTTAAGTAAGGATTGGGTTATCGGGAGATAACCTTTCTTTTTTGGGAGACGACCGATTCTTCGCAGCGAAGTGCCGGCCGCTTTTTTATTTTACACCTCTGCAGCCTGCAACGGGCGGTGCGCAACAATATCGGCAAAAAAATCCGTCTGTCTGTTTGGCACATCAAAAAAAAAGCACTACCTTTGCCACGCTTTCGACAGCATGACCGATGGAGGGTTCGTCTAGCGGTCTAGGACGCTGGCCTCTCACGCCGGAAACACGGGTTCGAGTCCCGTACCCTCTACAACAAAGCCATCGCACAGGATTTCGTCAGATGAAACCTGTGCGATGGCTTTTGCGTATGGCGCCCGGACTGTGTGCTCCGTCAGCTCCGACCGTCAGCACCCTACTGCTGGCATCGGAGTGACTCCTGATGAATCAGCTGATAGAGTGCGTCGACAAAGTCCGGACTGAGTTGCTGCTGTGCTGCCTGTTCACGCAGGCGCTGCAGCAGCTGACTGAAGCGCTGAGGCTGCAACGCCGGCAGCCCCGCCTGTCGCTTATGAAGCCCAATCTGCCGGCTCAGCAACATACGCTGCGCCAACAGGCTGATGAGTTGTCCGTCCAGTTCATCAATCTGTTGGCGCAGCGATTCAAGGCGTACGTCCGTTGTCATTTCTTGGCAGGAGCAACGAACGCATCAGCCGGCAAGGTGGCGTTGACCTGCTTGCCGCCCTGTTGTTCATACAGGTTATACTTGCCCTTCTGATAGTCAATCCGGAGACTGTACAGAACGCCGTCAGACTTTGCATATTTGAGCGTGAGCTGCTTGATGTTGCCCATCCCCTTGTCAGAGGTGATGACAAACACATACTTGTCGGCCTCGACCGATGCCTTCACCTGTGCGTCAGGGGCGAGGTCGGCCACTGCCTTCACGTCGCCTGCCAGCACATTGGTCAGCAGTCCTGCCAGCTGTGCAATCTGCCCCTTCTGCTTGATGGTGGCCTGCACATGCTTCCCGTTAGCCTGCTGCGTAAACTTGCCGTCGGCTATCAGCTTGTAGTCGCCTGCCGGGTCAGTGTATTTCATGCTCAGCTTCTTGTCGGCCGAGAAGAACAGCACCCCTTTGAGGGTCGAGGTCTTGTTGGTTGCTTTGTTGAAGGCCGTTTCCTTGAAGTCGAAGCGGAGCGTTTTATTCTTCGTGTTCAGCGACTTGACAGCCGCGATCTCGGCATCCTGCGCCAGGACGGTGACCGTTGCGGTGAGCAGGACGACGAACAGGGTATATAAGCGTTTCATATCTGCGATGTTGTGGGAAATGGTTCAGTTAAGTCCGCCCGTGATGGCGATGGTCTCGCCGGTGATATATCCGGCTTTGTCAGATGCGAGGAAACCTATCAGCTCGGCCACCTCTTCAGGCTCACCGAAACGGTTGGCCGGAATCGTCTGGCGCAGAGCGGCTTCGTCAAGCCCTTGTACCATGTCGGTCTTGATAAAGCCCGGTGCTACACAGTTGACCGTGACGCCTTTCTTGGCCACTTCTTTTGACAGAGCCTTGGTAGCGGCAATCAAGCCCCCCTTGGAGGCTGAGTAGTTGGTCTGACCGGGAAGTCCGATAAGACCTGAGACTGAGGCGGTGTTGATAATGCGGCCAAACTTCTTGCGCATCATCGGGGAGATGAGCGGCTGTGTGACATTGTAGAAGCCATTGAGCGCGATGCCGATCACCCGATACCAGTCGGCAGGCTCCATGAATGCCAGCAGGTTGTCCTTGCGGATGCCGGCGTTGTTAACCAGTACGGCGATGTATTCTCCTTTGTGCGACTCCTGCCAAGCGCTGATGGCTGAGGCCGTCTGCTGTTGATCACTCACGTCAAAGGGCATGAGCGTTCCGTCCGAACCGGCTTCACGCACCAGACGGAGTGTGTTCTGTGCTTCCTGCTCGTTGCTGACGTAGTTGATGATCACGTGATAGCCCATCTGGGCCAGTTTAACGCAGGCGGCGCGTCCGATGCCACG
>JAFUXZ010000214.1 GCA_017470795.1 Paludibacteraceae bacterium | reverse complement strand
TTTCTGTGTTGTGCGGTTTGATGTGCATCCTGCTCCGGATGAGCATTGCAGACGTTTCGGCTCAGGCTCGGACAGCCGCCTTTGACTTCGCATCACAGGACTTTCAGAATGCGCAGGTGATTGATTCGATACGCATTGATCAGCACCTGCTGATAAGCCTTCATGACGGCAGCCGGGTGGCCAGATACTACACCGACGGCCGTGCGTTGCGGATTTACAGCAACGGCTATCTCCGGGTCAGGATCCGGGGAGCCGAATTTGACAGCATCAAGTTCTACTTTCAGAACGCCAACTACACCTTTGCCGAAGACACTCCCAATCCGGCCCTGTGGGATCCTGACAAGGCCGGCTACTCACGCGTCGATTTTCACTGCCGGCGCAACCAGTGCCGTATCCGGAGCATGGAAGTGTATTACACCATCAGCAACCCCGCAGATACTTTCCCGCCAATCTATTCGGAAAGCAGTCCGGTTCAGTCTCTGACACCGCCCCGGCAACTGCAGGCCGACCGTCCGTCCTCCACTGCGATACAGGTCCGCTGGGACGCCGGTCAGGCATCAGATGCCTATGTCGTGCATTGTGCCGAACTGGATACTGCACGTATCGTTGAGACCTTTGCCTTCAACACAGGCACAGGGGGCAATGACGGCCTTTGGAACGGGTCCATAGCATCAAAGCGCGATGTCTTCACCGACCTCGGATGGACCTGCATGACCGTCTATGGGGCTGACAACTGCCTGCGTCTCGGCACGTCAACGTCGGCGGGCAGAATCACTTCGCCGCGCATTCAGGCCAACGAAGCGGAGATACGTTTTCAGGCCGGAGCATGGACCGGTGACAGTGACAGCATCACCGTCAGCACCGACCACGGCTACCTGACTTATAACGGCCGGACGTCAGACTCCGTCAGCGTTGACATCACACCATCGGCTTTTGCCGTCCGGCAGGTGGCGCTGCGCGGGGTGACAGATACGGCGCACATCACCTTTGCAGGCAGGCAGGGCAACAAGTCCCGCTTCTTCATCGACAACATCGAACTCCGGACACGACGTTTCGGTGCGCTTCAAGAAGTGCAGACCGCGGCGACGGATTATACCTTTGACAATCTGAATCCCGGTCAGCTCTATGCGGTCCGTGTCAGCACCATGCGCGACGGCCGGCAGAGTGATTTCACCGAGTGGATTCCGGTTCCGCCTGCCGTACAGTCGTCCATACAGCTCATGTACGCCACGACGCTCACGGCAGACCATAACCGGATTCTCAACCCTGAGGGCGTGCAGGTGTATCTGTACGACATGCAGGGATATATGCTCCTGCAGACGCAGCAGACCGTCATCAGCATGCCTCCCGGAGCCTATCTCGTCCGCTCTGTGTATGGCGTGCAGAAAATGCTGCTCATGCCGTAGACGGCTGGATTCCTGACAAAACAAGACATACACATTAAACAAACCATATATTATTAACCCCAAACAAATTTTCTAACTCAAGAAAAAATGAAAAAAACGTTCAACATGTTTTTGGTCGCTGTCATGGCGGCGTTTTTTGCAGTGTCATGCACATCGACAGCCGATCGTGCGCACACCCTCAAAGTGTACAACTGGGCCGACTACGTCGACGAGAGCCTTATTGAGGAGTTCGAACAGTGGTATGAAGAACAGACCGGAGAGCAGGTCAAGGTAATCTACGAGACCTTTGACATCAATGAGAACATGCTCACCAAAATCGAAGTCGGCAAAGAAGACTACGACGTTGTCTGCCCGTCAGAATACATCATCCAACGCATGCTGCGCAACAACCTGCTGCAGCCGATTCAGAGAACCTACGCCGAGACCAACACCCCCGACTGGACCACAGGCGTTGCTCCCTTTGTGGCAGAGAAGTTTCAGGAAATGTCACCGGTTGGCTCGGATTTGCGCGTAAGCGACTATGCCGTGGGCTACATGGGAGGAACAACCGGATGGCTGTACAATCCGGAGTATGTTCAAGCCGAAGATCTGCAGAGCTGGGACGCGATTCTCAACCCGAAGTTTGAAGACAAGATCTATATGAAAGATGCTTTCCGCGATGTCTACAGCGTGCTCGTACTCTATGCCTATCGCGACTCCATCGAAGCCGGAACACTCACCCGCGCCGAACTCGTTCGTGACATCACGCCCGAACGCATCGCCGCAGTAGAGGCAGTCCTCAAACAGGCCAAGAGCAACATCGCCGCATGGGAAGTTGATTTCGGCAAGGAAGATATGGTCAAGGGCAAAGCATGGATCAACCTCTCATGGAGCGGTGACGCCCAGTGGGCCATAGACGAGGCTGCCGAGTCAGGAGTCGAACTGGACTACATCGTGCCGCAGGAAGGATCGAACGTGTGGTACGACGGCTGGGTAATCCCCATCTATGCCAAGAACGTACGCGCCGCCAGTTACTG
>JAFUXZ010000213.1 GCA_017470795.1 Paludibacteraceae bacterium | reverse complement strand
GGTCGTTGTTAAAGCGTCGTCGGCAATACCGCATGCTGTCTTGGCTATCACGTTGGCAGTTGCGGGGGCAATGAGCATGCAGTCGGCCCAATCGGGCAGAGAGATGTGCTCCGTGCTGTGTGGATTGGCAGTGGAGAACATGTCGCTATACACGCGGTGTCCTGACACCGTCTGCAAGGTCAGTTCGGTGACAAACTGCAAAGCTCCCTCCGTCACAACGGTCTTGACTTCATGGCCCTGTTTGCATAACAGGCGTATGATCTCGGGGGTTTTGTAGGCCGCAATGCCTCCTGATATACCAAGTAGGATATTCATTACAAGAAGAAATTTTGACTGATGATCAATCAGGGATGAAGTTGTCGTCGGACAGAAAAACGGATTGTCAACTTAACGAGCAAAAGGACAAAAGAATGAATGCTCATTCCTTCATCCTTTCTGCAATAGTCGTGCCGACGCCGTTCAGAGATTGTCTTTCTCCTTCATCGGGTTATTGTAGTAAATCTTGTGGTCAATGTACTCCTGCATAGCCACCAGTGAAGGTTTTGGGAGCCGCTCATAGTAGCGCGACACTTCAATCTGCTCCTTGTTCTCAAACACCTCTTCCATGCCAGAGTCATTGTTGGCGTTGTTGAACTCTTGAAGTTTGTTATCAAGTTCTTTCTTCATCTCAAGGTTGATCTGATTGGCGCGTTTAGCCACTATGGCAACCATTTCGTACACGTTGCCCACTTCGGGCCACAACTGGTTCATGTCGCGGACGATTGTTGTCGTGGGGGCGTTGTTCTTTTTGAAGTCCATGTTGATTATCTCGTTTGGTTATTTCTCTCCTGATTATTTTTTCAGTATCGCATCCAGTTCGGCCTTTATCTTGTCAGCCTGCTTCTTAAAGCGGCCTTCGGGATATTCGTTGACGTAACTGTAGTATTCGTCAAAGGCTGATTCGTATCGTTCGTGCTGCAGTTCTTCCATGCTTGCCCTTGCCTGCTCATAGCGTGCTTGCAGTATGATGAACATCAACTCCTCACGACTGTCGGATGTGGGATATTTCTTGAGCGCATTGTTTGCCGCGATGATGGCCGACTGATAGTTATCTCCGCGGTAAGTACCGAGATTTCGGTACAGTCGTGCGTTCAGCAACTCTTTATACGCCAGTTTGTTGAACAGTTCATCCAGCAGCCGGTTGGCTTCAGGTACGTACTGACTCTCCGGATATACGTCTATAAACTCCTGCAGCGAGGAGACGGCCTGGTTAGTCATTGTCTGGTCTAACCGAGCATCGGGTGACTGCTTGTAATAGCAATAGCCGATTTTGTACTTGGCCAACTGCACATACTTGCCTCTTGGGAAGGAGCGTATATAGGTTTTGTAGTAGTCTATGGCGTTGTCATAGTCCTTCATCCCCTCGTAACTTTCGCACAGATAACGCAGGACATCCTGTGACTCTTCCGTTCCTTTATAGTAGGCCGATACGTCGCTCAACAGCGTCTGTGCACGCATGTAGTCTTTCTTGTCGAAATACTCCACTGCACGCTTGTACTTCTCTTCTGGCTCGCCTGACTTCAACAGGCGCTGGTAGCCTGAGCAGGAGCAGACTGTCAATACGATGAGAGGTGTTAAAAGATGCGAAAGGCGCATGGTCAGGCAGTTAATCAGCCTGCAAAGATAGATATTTTCGTTTGGTCGCACAAACGGGCGCCGAATTCTCAACGTCCGTTCCCTAATCTTTCAGGAAAACCGTTCGTTTTTGATATAAAATCTGTTTGTGTTGAGTCCGGACGGTTCTTGTTATTGTTCTTTATTCCGGACGGGGTTCTGTGGCTGGTGGGTGTGGTGCGGATTTTCTGATTTTGACCGATTGGCTCTGCGTCGGCGGCCGCCGTGACGTTCTGAGGGGCGGTGTTGGTCTTGTGTCTGGTTTGATGTCGGCTTTCTGCTGCGGCCATGCCGGTGTGCCGAATTTCTCCCTGATTTTGACTGCGGCCGATATTCGGGGGCGGGTCCGAGCTGTTCGGGCAAGGGGAGCTTTTCCACCGGGCGACCGAGGAACTGCTCAATCTGCCGGAAGTAGGTCTGATCGGCTTCGTTGACCAACGTGATGGCGGAGCCTGTGTTAGCAGCGCGAGCCGTGCGCCCGATGCGATGTACGTAGTCTTCCGCATCGCGCGGAACGTCGTAATTGATTACGAGCGGGATGTCGTCAATGTCAATACCCCGCGAAACGATGTCGGTTGCTACGAGCACATCTATCCGCCCCGACCGATATTCGTGCATCACGTGGTCACGCTGTTGCTGTGTCAGGTCGGAGTGCATCTGGTCGGTGTGCACGCCGATGCGTCCCAAGGTTCGGGTTACCTCTTTGACTGTCTGTTTCTTGCCGGCAAAGAGGAGCACTTTGTTCAGTTTTTCGGCTGTGAGCAACTGCTTGATCAGGGGTAGTTTCTGATTTTCGTGCAGGACATAGGCCGACTGGTGTATGCTCTCCGGCGGGCGCGACACGGCAATGCGCACCTCGGCCGGCTGGTGCATGATGGTCTTGGCGAGCTGCCTGATTTTGTCGGGCATGGTGGCGGAGAACATAATGGTTTGCCGCCTGGCAGGCAGTCGGTTGACGACGGTCATGATGTCGTCGATGAATCCCATGTCGAGCATCCGGTCGGCTTCGTCAAGGATGAAGTACTTCACTCCGCTGAAGTCAATGTCCTGCACGTTCAGGTGTGACAGCAACCGCCCCGGAGTGGCTATTACGATGTCGGCTCCCGAGAGGAGTCCGTTGCGCTGTGTGGTCCAGGCCTGCCCGTCGTTTCCTCCATAGACAGCCACTGATGAGCACGGCACGTAATAGCCAAAGCCTTCAATCTGCTGATCTATCTGCTGGGCCAGTTCGCGTGTGGGAGCCATGATGATGGCATTTATGCGGCTCGGATCGTGGTCGTCATGCAGCAGGTTGTGCAACAGGGGCAGCGTGTAGGCTGCGGTCTTCCCCGTTCCGGTCTGTGCGCACGCAATCACGTCGTGTCCTTCAATAATCAGCGGGATAGCCTGCTCCTGTACGGGTGTCGGTTCGGTGAAGTTCATCGCGTCCAGTCCGTCAAGCAGGTCGTAATCGAGTGGTAGGTCGTCAAATGTCATTCGTCGTTACAGTCTTTTGTGTCTTTCGCATTTTTCTTTCGGCCGACAAAGGTACGCAGAAATGCACGAGTGGTGGTCTTTCGTACAGCAAAAAGCACGGCTCGTCGATTTTGTTTTGTCGATTGGCGTTGTAAGTAAATTCTTCTTCCTTTTATTTGATACTTTTTGGAGATGCTTCCTTCAAAGCTCATTATCAGTTGTTTACAAAAGATTTTTTGAAGTGTCAATTTGTAACAGGTCGGTAACCAAAGGAAATTACCAAAGATTATTGCGCTTTTAAGCGCGGTAATTATTTATTTTTGAAAAAAGTTTGTATATTTGTCGCACAAATCAATATATACTATGGCACATCATCAGTTGGATAAGTTAGACAAGAAGATTCTGCGTATCATATCGCGGAATGCTCGCACTCCCTTCTTGGAAGTTGCTCGTGAATGTAAGGTTTCGGGTGCTGCTGTTCATCAGCGCGTTCAGAAGCTGCTTCAGGCCGGTGTTGTCAAAGGGTCTGAATTTGTTATCAACACGCAGAAAGTGGGTTATCACACCTGCGCATACATCGGCGTGGTTGTATCAGACGTGAACCAGTCGGAGAGCGTTATCGCCCGTTTGCGCGAAGTGCTTGAAGTCGTTGAGTGTCACTTTACTACAGGTCGTTTCTCGATGCTGATTAAGGTCTATGCTCAAGACAACCGTCACCTGTTGCAACTGCTGGTCGGCAAGATCAACACGATTCCCGGTATTGCACATACCGAGACCATCCTCGTGTCGCTTGACGAAGTATTCCATCGTCAGGTTGCCCTCGAGATCGACGGTGAATAAGCCGGTCGCATTCAGGCTGAAAAAGCATGCTGTCCAAGGCGCTTTATGGCTCTTGGACAGCAGTTTTTTTATTACGCGCCACCGTGTCGGAGCGTCTTTTTCGCGTTCTGCCGGTGGCCTCATGGCATCGGCAGGCGTGTGGCTGCCGCGGGTGGTTGTGCGTGCGTCGTGCATAGACCTCATGCACAGGGAGTCAGCCGGCCGTCCATCGGCCTGTTTGTCGTTGAGGGGTGTATTTGGGGCGGTCAATGCTTTCGGAAGGCATGCGCCGTCAGCCGCTGACGGGGCAGGGACTTCCCGCCCTGCTGCGCCGTCGGGGCGTGTGGGTGGTAATGCATCCCGGTCGCCGCAGCTGATTGTAGCAGAGTGCCGGCAGTCTTGTCCGGCCTGTTCTGCCGTCGGCGTTTCAGAGCGTCAGGCGTGCCTGAATCCTGAAGTCCGTGCGTTTTGGTCCTCTGATGGCTTCCGTTCCGCTGCCGACCTCGTCTCTGTCGGCATAGATGGTCTGACCGGCCTTAAACCAGAGTTGCAGCCATGCTGTCGGCCGGTAGGCTATCCGCAGAGCCAGCCGCACCCCCTGCCCGAAGAATGTGGGTATGCTGAAAGCTCCCGGCAGGTCCTGCTCGTAGCTGTAGATTCGGTTGTGATATCCTGCGGCATCAAAAAACTGAAAGCGCAGCCACGCCGACAGCCCTATCCTATCCTGCTGAAAACCAATGTCCTGAGAGGTATATCCCCCCCCAGAGGTCCGATTGCCGGTCAGGTGGGCAAAATTCACCTCGGCTGTCGTAAGCGTCGAGAATAAGGCTGTATGCGGCCGAATCTGAAAGCGCAGCGACCCCTTGTGCAGCATGCGTGTCTGTCCTATCGGCTCGAAGGCATTGCTCACGTTCGTTCCGCGTCGGTCGTAACGGATGCGCCAGTTCAGCATCAGGCCCTGCTGCGTTGTGGTCTCGGCCTGCAGTAAAGCGTAGAGTCCGTCGGTCGGCGTGTCTGCATTATAATGTGGATAGGCATATCGGTAAGCATCGGCAGCGCAGCGGAAGGTCCACCTGCCCGGTGCGTCAATCCGTGCTGCCACATACAGGCCCGACTCTGCCGTGTTGCGGCCGCTCTGTCCGAAAGCCGAGGCGTGCATGTTGTCAAACCGGATGCCGTAGTGCCGCTGCATCACGAGCAGTGTCAGAGGGGCCACGGGCGTCAGGCTCATGCCGTTGAGCGTAGCCCATGCCCATTGGTCGGTCACGGCCGTCTCGCCAAACAGGTTCACCCTTCCCGCCCGCATCCGGTAGTGCACCCCGGCAGTCGTCTGCTGTGTCCCGGCAAAGAAGTTTGCGTTATAGGCTGTCGGCTGTGGGCGCAAAGTGTCTGACAGTTGTGTGTGCACAGCCGTCAGCCCGATTTCCATCCGCGTGCCCTGCCACATCACATGCACTCCCCCGACCTGCTGCCCCACGGCATGACGCGCGGCCAGTTCGCTCTCCGTGCGGTGCAGTCCGGTGGTCTGAATCGTGTGGAACACGCCGTCCTCCACCTTGCCGTCCACATGACGATAGCTGTAGAAAGCCGTTGCCTGCCATCGGCCCCACTGCATCGTCGCCCCCACGCCGCGCATAAATCCCGCTTCGGGGGTCGACGCATACCGGCGCAGACCCTCCGTCCGGCAGGCGACATTGGTCACATCGGCCGACCGGCTCATCCGAAAGGCGGGATTGACGACCAGACCCTGTCCGAAACTTACGCGATAGTCGCCCAGCACGACGCGCTTCAGACAGCCGAAGTTGCTCAGTTCGAGCGACGCGGAGTAGAAGTCAAAGCCCCCATGACGCCATGTGAACGCCTCGCCCGCATCCTTCTCGGCCGTCAGGCTCAGGCGGATACGGTCCTGAACGCGGAGCCTGTACCTGACAGACGCATAGAACGGATTGCCCGCATAGGGTGGGGCAACCTCTTCTGCATCGGCGTCAGGGTCATACCGGTAGCCCTCTTTCGTTTCGGCAGCATGGTCGGCACGCACTATCAGTTCGTGATGCGCATTGCGCAATGCTTCACGCAGATAGAACGGACGCTCACGCTCACCTCCCGCTCCCGCATACACAAAGGGCAGCATGTTGCGCACCTCATACGGCCGCAGACTGCCTATCAGCTGCAGCTCCGAGCAGCTGTACATCGGACCATACTGACCGATGTAATACAGGATGTCATCAGCCTGACGCTCCGTGAGGAAGTAGAGCTGCTCCAGCTGCTCACGCGTGGCCGTGTTGAGGTTGATAGGGTTCTGTGCCAGTTCCGCCAGCCGCTCACGCCACTCGTCAAGTTCGGCGGCCGTCTGCCCCTCATCGGCCAGCAGGGAGCAGATGTCCTCAATCACCTGCTCCGCAGCCGTTTCATCAGGGAGTGTCTGCCGCTGCGCCAGAGCCGCCGTCGGCATGCCTACCCACCGGAGCAGCAGACATGCCGCCGTCATCACGTATGCCGCACACCGCTTCATAAGACATAACTCAGACGTCCCGTCAGGCACACACCCAGTATAGGATGCACCTCTGCTGAGACATCGGCCCCCAAAGGCCCGAATGTGAGTCCGACCCCCAGCGTCCCGACAAAATACTGCTCCCAGCAGGCTCCCACCCGCAGACGCAGCAGGTCGACCGCCTGCCACTCGACTCCCGTGCCTGCCCGCAGACCGTCGTCAACCCATTTGTCGGCCTGAAAAAGCCATCTCACATCCCTGCTCAACTGCCAGCACGTCCCCAGACTGTAGCGCGCAGGCAGGGGTTTGTCGACCAGTTCGCCACGCAGCCGTTGCAGGAAAGGGTTGAAGGCATGGAAGCCCATCGTCCATCCGCGACCCAGATCCACCGTCAGCCCCACCTGCGGCAGCAGCGTGCCCTGATACCCGAGTTCCGCTCCCATGTACGACATATAATAGTCGAGCTGCATCCCCAGAGAGAACCGGTGACCAAAATCACGCGCCGCCACCACCCCGACCAGTTGCTCTCCGTATTGCCTGTAGCCGAAATGCATGTAGGCCACGCCCACATTGACCACGCTGTTGTGCCACGCCGCCTGTATCATTTCAGTCGATAACTGGCTGATAATGTATCTGTTCTCATATTGGCACGCAAATTGCAAACGATGTTCTTGAACCAAGGTTGCCGGATTGGCAAAAGCCGTCCACACATCAGTACACGCAACACCGGCATTGCCGGCCACGACGCTCGAAGGCAACAGGTCAGACACCTGTGACCATGCCGAAAAGCACATCAGGCAAGCCATCAGCATCATTCGGATGCGCCTGGCGCCGGTTGAGCGGCTAACACATGCGATATTCATCTTGTCGAACTTTTTCTAACTTTGCCGTTATGAAACATCACGCGATAAAGACTCTTGCAGTCCTGACAGCCCTTCTGCTTGCCTCATCGTCTGTTCGCGCAGGCGAATCGGTCGGGATGCCTTCCGGACAGGAAGCGAACAGGTACGTGGCCGAAGTCATCGATGGCGACACCATCATCCGCGTGTTCCTGCATGAGATCTACGTTTTCCCGCCCATGAAGTTCACGAGCAAGAAGCAGGAGAAGTTTTACTGGCGCACGGTGCGCGACGTGAAAAAGACCCTGCCGTATGCCAAGCTCATTGCTAAGGAAGTCGAACGTACCAGTCACGAACTTGAGCAGTTCAGCACAAAGAAAGAGAAGCGCCAATACATCAATACTTATGAAAAAGGTCTGCTCAATCAATACAAACCGGCCATGAAGAAGATGAGCGCCCGTCAGGGGCAGATGCTCATGAAGCTGGTCGACCGCGAATGCCACGTCACATCCTACGAAGTCATCAAGCTTTATAAAGGCGCAGTGAGCGCATTCTTCTGGCAGAGTCTGGCCGTGCTCTTCGGCAACGACCTGAAGGCCGAATACGATGGCAAGGATGCTGACCAGATTACGGAACGCATCATCCTGCTTGTCGAAGCCGGACAACTGTAGGCCTGGCCCTCCTCACATCTGACGGAGACCGTCAGCCCGCTGCGTGACCGCTCCTCTATCCAATAGCAACGCCCCTACCGGCAGCCTGTCTGACAGGTCTTCGTGTGGGGGCGTTGTTTCCGTTCAGTCTTTGTATCTGACAGGAATCTGTATGCCTTCGGCCTCCAGCGCCTGACGCAGAACGCGGAAGAAGGCCTCTATGTCGGGCACGTCTATCGTTCCGAGCGAGCAGAGGCGGAAGGTGTTTGTGGTCGATATTTTTCCGGGATAGATTGTGAAACCTGCCTCGTAGCAGCGGTCGTGAACGCGCTCAAAATCCCAGTGCTCATCATCCGGATAGAGCACCGAGACCACCAGCCCCGACTGCCACTCCCGCCGGATCACGTTGCGAAAACCGAGTGCTGCCAGTCCCTCATGTATCGCCTCGAAGGTGCGCCGGTGGCGTGCCCATTTAGCCGTCTCTCCTTCTTCAAAGTATTCTTTCACGGCCTGTATGGCTGCGTAGACTGTCTGTACGGGTGGCGTGAAGTGCATCTCGCCTGTGCGTGCGAAGTAGTCGTATTGCATGTACAGGTTGCAGTAGTACGACCGCTTCGGATAGTCTTTCGACCGTTGTATCAGCGACTCCCTCCCAATGACGAACGAAAGCCCGGCCATCCCCATCAACCCCTTCTGCGCCGATGCCATACAGAAGTCGACGTTGTCAGCCACCATATCAAACGGAATCATGCCGAGCGAGGAGGTAGTGTCGACGACGAAGGTGGCTCCGAAGCGGTGTGCCAGGCTGCCGATTTCGCGTATCGGGTTCAGGATGCCGGTCCCGGTCTCGTGGTGCGTGGTGTAGACCATTGCGATGTCGTGATTGTCCTGCAGCACCTGTTCTACACGTTTCAGGTCGACGGGCTCATATACGGAGCTCTTCAGGTCAATGTGGGGGAGACCGTAGTAGTCACAAACTTCAACGGCGCGTGAGCTGTAGGCTCCGTTGTTGAGCACCAGGACGCGCCCTTCGGCCGGCAGGAGGCTGTTCAGGCAGATGTCGATGTTGATGGTGCCCGACCCGCAGAAGAGTACGGCGGTGAAGTCGTCGGCCGGAGCGTGCGCGATGCGTAGCAGGTCGGTGCGGAGCTGCTTCATCAGGTTGGCAAAATCGCGTTCGCGGGGGCAGATGTCAGGCACGACCTGTGCCATCTTTACCGTGTCGGTCGTCGTGGCCGGACCGGGGTTGAGTAAGATGTTTCGTTTGATTGCTTGCATGGGCGGGAAAGGTGTGTGATTGATGCTACAGATAGGGTACGACGTGTTCTTCGGCCCAGCGCAGGTCGTCGGGGTCGTCGATCTCGTACCACTTCAGGCCTACTTCGTTGAGAACGTGTACCGGGCGCACGTTCTGCGACATCCAGAGGAGTTCGTATTCATAGCCCAGTT
>JAFUXZ010000212.1 GCA_017470795.1 Paludibacteraceae bacterium | reverse complement strand
GCGGATGGTGCTGTAGGCATATCCGACCGGCACGTCGTTGAAGTCGCCGCAGACAATAGCGGGACGGCTCGTAGCCTCAATGGCATGCATGATGCTGTCGGCCTGCTGTGCACGCATGATGTAGGCAGGCTTCATCTTGACGGCGATGCGGCTGGCATAGTCAACGGCAGCGTCGGTGACGTCTTTTTCAGCCAGTTCGTCTTTTAGGTCGTAGTCGTTGACGGAAAACTGATTGGACTCCAAATGGCAGTTGAAGATACGGATAGTGTCGGCATCCACCACGATGTCGGCCCATGATGCAGAGTTGAACCGGCTGCTGAAGATCACCTGATGAGCAATGATGGGGTGCTTGGAGAAGATTGCCGTTCCGGATGACAGGTATTTGCTGCGCAGTGCGTAATGGATATAGTGGTATGGATACCGTTCAAGTCTCCGGCATACTTCCGTCTCGGTTTGTAGCGCTCTGCCGGATTCGGTGGCGACGGCAAACTCCTGCATGCAGATCAGGTCTGCATCCATGGCGTTGAGGGCATCAAAGAATTCGGTGTTGTCCCGGCTCAGGTTTTTATATCCCAGTATGTTGTAGGTGAGTACGTTCAGCCGGTGCGTATCGTCGGGGTAATCTGTGTTGCCGAATGGAGTGCCGAGCGTGTTGCGTACGGGAAAGAACGATATCAGCAACCCGAACAGAGGTATGAGCGACCATTTCTTGTTGAAGGGAATCCACAGCAGTATGCACAGCACGTCAAGCAGCAGGAGCACGGGAAATATGAGCCCGAAATAGGCAGGAAGAATCCATGTCTCCGGCGAAACAATCGTTGACAAATCGGCCATCATCATGCTTGCCGTGATGCAGATCGTAATGCCTGCACAAATCCACTTGATGATGTGCTTGACGGTCAGCAGCGACAGACCGAGGATGCGTCTTCCTGTGGATTGTTGTTGACGTGACATGGGTGTTTTGGGCGTGTATGCGTTTGTCAGACAGGGGTCAGTTGCTGAATAGCTTGCGCTTTTCCTCGTCAGTCAGGCTTTGGTAGCCCGATGACTTGATCTTGTCCAGAATGGCGTCAATGTCGGCGTCTCTTTGCGCTTTATGCCGGCTGTACTGCTGATTGGCCTCGTGCTCACGATTGATGTTCGTGGGGCGTTGGTAATGAAACTGTCGACTGCTATCCTGCGGCTTGCGCGTCCGGCGAAACAGGTTGGCAATGTTGTCGAAGAGTCGTGTGAACGGGCGGCTCATGTCCGTACCGTGTCTGAACAAGATGGTATAGACGTATCCGGCCAGGGCACCGCCGATGTGCGACAGTTGCCCGCCGGCATTATTGCCCGTGATGCCGAGCAGGCTGATCAGGATGGTCGCGCAGGCTATCCATTTGAGTTTCACTCCTCCGATGAAGAGCAGTCTGATTTCCATGTCGGGTGCATGCATGGCAGCGGCAACCGTGATGCCCATGATGGCGGCTGATGCGCCGAGCAGGATGGAGGCGTCGACCATCGGGGCGTAGTACGGGAAGATGTTGTAGCACAGCATGTACATCAGGCCACCCATGATGCCGCCGAAAACGTACAGCCCTACGAGTTGCTTGCCGTTGATGTAGTTGAGCAATATCTTTCCGAACCAAAACAGGCAGAGCATGTTGAAGAACAGATGCCAGAAGCGCCCGTGCAGGAACATGTAGGTCAGCAGTGTCCACGGGCGGTGGGCCAGCGTGTGGAATGATGCGGGCAGTGCCAGTTGGAGCAGCAGGCCGTCGGGCCGGTTGAACAGCAGCAGCACCAGTCCGGCCAGGCTCACAACGAGGAAGACGCACACGTTCACCCAGATCAGGCGCATCACGGCGTCACCTTGTCGGTACAGATGTTTCCAGTCAGTCGTCATACAGCATGCCTTTCTTTTTCCAGTATGTCAGGAGCAATGCTCCAAAAATCATGCCGCCAAGATGCGCGAAGTGTGCCACTGAGTCACCGCTGAAGTTGGACACGCCTGCAAACAGTTCGACGAGGGCATACAGCGTCACGAAGATGCGGGCCCGAATCGGGATGGGGAAGAACAGCAGCATCAGCTCGGCGTCGGGGAACAGCCATCCGAATGCCAGCAGCAGACCGAAAACGGCTCCGCTGGCACCGATGGTAACCAGTCTGTCTGTGATTCCCTCAGTGAACAGACCTTGCAGACGGGTCAGCTCGTGTGTGGGGAAGTGGGATAGCTGACCGCTGAAGGAGAAGTACTGTGCCAGTTTGTCATAGTAGGGCTCCAGCAAACTGCCATCGCCGGTGTTGGCGGCAAGATTGACCGCGTCCACCAGTTGCTTCCACTCAAAGCTCCAGATAACTTCTTGCGTGATGGCCGCACCGATGCCGGTGACGAAGTAGAAGAAGAGGAACTTGCGTGTCCCCCATGCGCGTTCAATCACGACACCAAACATGAACACGGCCAGCATGTTGCAGAACAAGTGCTCCAATGACCCGTGCAGAAACATGTAGCTGACCAACTGGAAGATGTTGAACTTGTCAGACTGCCAGTAGTGCAGTCCTGCCCACTGATCGAGGTCGAATCCTTGCTGTCCAAGCGATTGAAACAGCGTTGGCAGAAAGCAAAGGCAGTTGAGGATCAGCAGGTTCTTCACTGCCGGTGTGAGCATGCTTCGGGTCTGATATGCGTTCATCCTGATGTCTGATGTTGATGTGTGAGTTGTATGCGCCGCGCGAGGCTCACAAAAGTAGTAATTTTATTCTGTAGTCGGCGGCGGGTGTCATGTTCAGGACGCGTTCCTGTGTGTCCCGGACGTGTGCCTTGTGCGCCTTCATGTTTGCAAAACGCATGCCAAGCATGGATTTGCGTGTCCGTCATGTTCGAGTTGGCTGTTTTCCACCGAAAAACCGTCGGCTGTATGCTTGAACTGACATTCTTTGTGGTTTTTCTGACATTTTAATCGGGAATTTGTGCTTTTTTTCTTTCTTAAAACTTGTTTAATAAAATCAAAGCATTAAATTTGCTGCGTTAAAAGACTTTACACAACAATTACCAACATTTTAATCCATCTACATTATGAACAAGACTGAGTTAGTTGACGCTATTGCCGCACAGGCTGGTTTGACGAAAGTTGATGCAAAGAAAGCCCTCGATGCTACTCTCGATGCTATCACCGCTGCTTTGAAGAAAGGCGACAAGGTTGCTTTGATTGGTTTCGGCACCTTCTCCGTAACAGAGCGCGAAGCCCGCATGGGTATCAACCCGCAGACCAAGAAAGCCATCAAGATTCCTGCAAAGAAGGTGGCTAAATTCAAAGCCGGTGCTGGTCTGGCTATCTAATCAAAACCTATGATTACAGCAATGCGGCGACCTTGTGGTCGCCGCTTTCTTTTTGTCCCGGCCATGACGGGCGGAGACGGGTTCAATGTGTGAGCGGGTGTCGCTGCTGCCATTCAAGGACGCCGCCTCTGAGGTCTGTCACGCGATAGCCTGCCTGCGTCAGTCTAAGGGCTGCGGAGGCGCTGCGCTTGCCGGACCGGCAGTACACAGCCACCGGATGCGACTTGTCGACCCGGTCAGTGAACTGCTCCACGAAGTCGGGAGCATAGAAATCGATGTTGACAGCTCCGTCAATGTGTCCGGAGGCAAATTCTGCTGCGGTGCGTATGTCAACAACCTGTACGCTGTCCGAAGCAATGTAGGTGGCAAAAGCGTCAGCATTTAGGAGGACCGGTTGACTTTGGGCTGAGGCCTGTGTAAGGTATGCAGCAAGGCAAAGCTGCAGGAAAAGGATGCGCTTCATGTGTGTTGTCTGTTGTGGCTGTCTGTTTGGGTTCGGCGTAAAGGATGAGCGGCTCTGTGGCCGGCGGAGATGCTGCGGCTGATGCGTTATGCCTGTGCGCAGCTCATGGCGCAGACGGAGGGAATGTTTCCGGTAGTTTTTATCATGCGGGCGATGCAGGCGGGGCAGTCTGCCTTTGTCCTGCATCTGTTGGATGTGTCATTCGGGCATGACTTGTTGCAGATGCGGCTGTTCGTTGACGTAGCACAGCCACCCTTCGGTCTCATAGCCCATCTGGCGGATGAGGTGCATGTACAGTCCGACCTGTCGTGCATGTGCTGCCTGCCGGCGGCCATATTTGTATTCGACAATCACGGCCTGTCTTCCCCTGATCATCAGCCGGTCGGGGCGGTGCTGCCGTCCCTGCCCGTCGATGATGGTCCGCTCGTTGTGTACTTCCCAGCTGCCGTCAAACCACCGGCTGATGCCTTCGATGTCCCAGAAACGTCTCATCGCATCCAGGAGTATCGGCTCGTCTGACGGACTGACGATGCCGTCGCGCTTCATGTCGTCGAGGGCTGTGGTCTGGTCGTCCTTGCAGATGATGCGCCCCAGCAGGTCGTGCATCATGATGCCCAGATTGAGCAGACTTGTTTCAATCGGCTGCTGCCGGAGGATGAACTCGGAGGCACGCAGGCGGATGCGCTGACGCTGACCGATGGGGATGGAGCTGAACGCAGGCATCATCAGCGGCTGCCTGACGTGCCCGTCTGTTGCCTGAACGGCTGCCTGATCCTGCACGCCGAGGTGATATTGCCCGTTTTCATCACAGGTGATGCCTGCGTCCTGACGTACAAAGTCGTATAGCAGGTCGGCAACGGTTTTGCATCCGCTGTCGCTCTTGGGTTTTGGGGCGATGCAGTAGAGCTCGCGGCGCGGGCGTGTGAATGCCACGTAGGCGGTGTTGAGCTCGTCCATTCGGGTCTGCATCTGTTCTTTCAGATAGTCGTCGGCATAGTGGCTGACAAGCATCTCCCTGCAGGTCTCGATTGGGGCGAGGGGGAGAGGGTTCTGTTCGTTCTTGCGCGGAATCCAGAGAATCTTTGACTGACCGTCGAGGTTCCAGTCGCAGAAGGGGATAATGACGTAGTCATACTCCAGTCCTTTGGATTTATGAATGGTGATGACCTGCGGCACGTCGGGCATGTCGGGCATCGGAATGGTCTGCCGGCACCCATGGTCGTCCCACCACTGCAGGAAAGCGCGCAGATCCGGCCGATGGTTGTTGGCATACCTGTACACGCTGTCAAGCATGCTCTGCACGTATGCCCCCTGGTTGTTCCATCGTCCGAGTTGAAACAGTTCGACCAACTGCTCGGCCATCTCATAGAGCGGGGCGTGTGCAATCTGTGCCAGCTGTGTCTGGACAGCGTCGTCATACAAGCCTGTCCAGTCGGGCACATCGGCAGCATGGGAAATATCATGCGTAAACTGTGCGGCTCTCATGACGGCACGGCCGGCATCCTCCGGCAAGGTGCCGCTTGAATCGTTCAGCTGGTGACGGACATATTCATGGCACATCATAAGAGCCTGAATACGGTCGTCAGGTGACAGTATCAGCCGCATGACGCTCAGCATGAAGCGCACGGGAGCCGCATTGCCGATCAGCAGTCCTTCGGTGGAGACGGTCTGCACGCCATGCTCCGACATGTATCCGGTCAGAAGTCGTGCTTCCGCGTTGTATCGTACGATAAAGGCAACCCTGTTGAGCGCGATAGACCGGTCGCGCATCTGCTGTAAGATCTGCAGGCTGCGCTCAAGGGCAAGCGAGCGGAGCGTGTCCTTATAGCCCCCGTCGGTCTCCACAAACTCGATGTGCACGTATCCGTCTCCGTGCTTGTCGCGCTGCTTGTGACATTTCTGCTCCAGATGGTGGTAGGCCTGCGCAAACAAGTCTGACAGACTGTTGATCAGGGCGGCATATTGCGGCCGGACCTTGCTGTTCTCATCCCTGAAGTGCGCGGCAATATGCTCAACCTCGCGGCGGAAGAATGAATTGTTGAATCTGACGATGTCGGGCAGACTCCGGTAGTTGGTGGTCTGCTGATCATGCAGGTCGGAAGCGACGTGCGGCGTCTGCGACAACTCCAACATCAGGCTCCAATCTGAATTGCGCCATCTGTAGATGCTCTGCTTCACATCGCCAACCACCAGACTGCCGTTGCCCCTGCTCGCAGCCTCCTGTACAAGCGGCAGGAAGTTGTCCCACTGCAGGCGCGAGGTGTCCTGAAACTCGTCAATCATGTAATGCCACAGGCTGATGCCGGCCTTCTCGTATACGAACGGGTTCTCCTGTCGGTCAATCAGCTTGTGGAGCAGGCTGTTCGTGTCGGCCATGAGCATCGAGTTGTTCTGATGATTTATTTGTCCGACCGCCTGTTGAAGGTGAGACAGGATAGCCAGCATGTCGAGGTGCTTCAGGCAGAGACGGTTGCTGATGTAGTCGGTCAGTTCGGTATCGATGATGTGCCCAATCTGGCGGATGGCATCGCCAAACCCGTTGTTGTACATGTTGAGCATCTCTGACAACCGCCTGCTGTTTTTCGGAGCCATCTTCGCAGGGTCGTCAATCATCTCCTTGAAGTAACTTCTGTTCAGCGTGCCATACTTGCCTGCTTCGCCCATGTCTATCTCGCGGTGCTGCAGCTCATACAGAAGTGCAATCCGCCTGCGCTTCTGGCTGAAGTCGTCATCGGTCACACCGTGCTGCTGCATGACCTCGAGGGCCTTGTCGGCAAGTTCTTTCAGGCGTGTCAGAAAAGCGTCATTGGCCTCGTCAAGGCGTTTGTGCGCATCTTCCAATGCGTGTTCACGGCTCAGAAAGTCTTCCAGTGACTGCTTGTGCTGCTGATATTGTTCAGAGAAGATTTGTTTGCCCAGCCGGAGCATTTGCGGACGGATGTTCCAGCCTTGCTCTTCTTTAATCTGGTTGATGGTGAAGGTCATCATCCAGCGCTCAAGTTCATCATTGCCCTCATCCACCTGTGTGTACAGGTCGTCTACGGCCTGCTCTATCATGTCGTCATTGTCCAATTCGACGGCATACTCTCCACCCAGCCCCAATTCGCGTGCAAACGAACGGACGATGCGTTGGAAGAAGCTGTCTATGGTGCTGATTTGGAATGACTGGAAGTCTTGCAGCAGGGCATCCAGAATCTGACCGGCTGTCCGGTCGACATCCAGTGTGGGAAAAAGGTTCTGAAGTTTTTCGCGGTGATCAGACGGGGCGTGTGACTTTAACTTATACAGCTCACTGATGATGCGCTGTTTCATTTCGTTAGTCGCTTTGTTTGTGAAGGTCACAGCCAATACGTGTCGATGCGGCATGCTGTCGTATGCGTCGGCCTGCATCGCCGTAGCAATCCGCATCAGTCGGATGATGTATTTCTCAGCCAGCAGATAGGTCTTTCCTGAACCTGCGGAGGCGCGATGAATTTCAAGAGATCCGAGACCGGCCGTCCGACCGGCATCCGGCTCGTGCGTACTTGTCACTTCTGACATGAAGAATGGCATTTTATCAGACAAATGTAAGTCTAATCTTTGCAACAGGCAAGTTTGAGATTGTAAAATTGGCTGTTTGCAGAAATGTTGGTAACTTTGCAGCCTGAAAGGGGACATGCCTGACATACTGACGTGTCCTTGTGCAGAAGGTATAATGCAGATTGTGAAAATCACAAACCAACAAAATAATTTCGTATGATGACTGTAGATCAGTACAACTTTGCCGGTAAGAAGGCTATTGTTCGTGTGGACTTTAATGTCCCCCTTAATGAAGAAGGAAAAATTACGGACGACACTCGCATTCGCGGTGCTCTGCCAACGTTGAAGCATGTCTTGGAACAAGGGGGCGCGTTGATTCTGATGTCGCACATGGGTAAGCCCAAAGGCAAGGTGAATCCGAAAATGTCATTGGGCCAGATTAAAGACGCCGTAGCAGCTGCGTTGGGAACACCGGTTCAGTTTGCTCCTGACTGTGCAAAGGCTGCCGATCAGGCCGCAGCCCTCAAACCCGGAGAGGTTCTCCTGCTGGAAAATCTGCGCTTCTATCCGGAGGAAGAAGGCAAGCCGGTTGGAATAGACAAGGCCGATCCGGCATATGCAGAAGCTAAGAAAGCCATGAAAGCAGCGCAGAAAGAGTTTGCTAAGACGCTCGCATCGTATGCCGACTGCTATGTTAATGACGCCTTCGGTACGGCGCATCGCAGTCATGCATCGACTGCAGTGATTGCAGACTTTTTTGATGCAGACAGCAAGATGCTTGGCTACCTGATGGAGAAGGAGGTGAATGCTATCGACAGCGTGATGAAGAATGGTCAGCATCCGTTTACTGCCATCCTTGGCGGTTCGAAAGTGTCATCCAAACTGGCGGTGATTCGCAACCTGCTGGACAAGGTGGACAATCTGATTATTGCCGGAGGAATGGGATTTACCTTCTTCAAGGCGCAGGGAGGCCGCATCGGCAACTCTCTTCATGAAGACGAATTGATTCCGGAAGCACTGAACGTGATTGAAGAGGCAAAGAAGAAGGGCGTCAACTTGTCGTTCTCGGTAGCCACGGTTGCAGGCAGAGAATTTTCGAATGACACCGAGCAACGCATCTTTGACACACACAATATCGAAGATGGCTGGGAGGGCATGGACGCAGCACCTGCATCACTTGAAAACTGGCGCAAGATTATCATGAACTCAAAGACAATCCTGTGGAACGGTCCAGTGGGCGTGTTTGAGTTTGACAACTTTGCCAAGGGTACCGGCGAGATAGCCAAATATGTGGCTGAAGCCACGAAGAATGGCGCTTACTCACTTGTGGGCGGAGGTGATTCTGTCGCCGCAGTCAACAAGTTCGGCCTTGCTGACCAAGTCAGTTATGTATCGACCGGCGGGGGTGCAATGCTTGAAGCCATTGAAGGGAAAGTCCTCCCCGGCGTAGCAGCCATCAAAGGCGAGTAAGACATATACAGGTGAAACAAATGCGGGATCTCGGTCAGGGGTCTCGCATTTGTTTTGTCTGTAAACGAAGGAGTTATCGTCGCTGTGTGGATAGATGCTCCGGCTATCATTGGTCTTCGATTTTTCATGAGAAACCTATGCGTAAACACTGAACTGTTTGTACTTTCCAAAAAAAACTTACATTTGCAACGTAATTGTGCTTGTATTCATATAAAGGAAAGGAGGGGCGTATGCGATTCGGAAGAAAATGGACTTTGACGACGGGCTTGTTGACAGCCCTTGTGTGGGGCTGCCCAAAGGCTGTTTCTGCACATGATTTTGCCGTATGGAATGGTCAGGACAGTATCTGGTACGAGATTGTTGATGATCAGGTGGAGATGGCGGTGGAGGTGACCTTCGAGGGACGTACGTATAGAACTGTGGCAGACGAGTATGCAGGCAATCTGGTCGTGCCGTCGTCGATTGTGTATGCAGGTCAGGTATGGCAGGTTGTCGGAGTGGGGAGTAATGCTTTCTGCAACTGTCGGAAGTTGCGCTCGGTGGTGCTCCCGGAGGGCATCCGGCAGATTGGTGCGTATGCCTTTGCGGGCTGTGACTCATTGGCGTCGATTCAACTTCCGGAGCATACGCTGACCGATGTTGGTGCGTATGCTTTCATGGGGTGTGCAATGCTGCGCGATGTGGCTCTCCCTCAAACTTTGCACGATATAGGAGTCGGGGCTTTGAACGGAACGAGTGTAGACCACGTGCTACAGACAGACTCGATATTCGTCTTCCTGCCGCGTGGCTATCAAGGATGCTATGAGGTACGCGACGGAATTGCGCATGTGGCACCATCGGCGTTCGATAGTTGTGCATCATTGACCTGTGTTGTCCTGCCGCCAACGGTTCGGACCATTGGTGGAAATGCTTTTGCCCATGCGCCACGATTGTCGTGTGTCAATCTGCCGGGAGGATTGGTTTCGATTGGCGAATATGCCTTTGCGAAAACTCCGTCTTTGTCATCGCTGACATTGCCACCTTCATTACGGACGTTGGGGAAGTATGCCTTTGTGGAGTCAGGCCTACGGAGCGTAATCGTTCCGGGAGGTTTGACAGATTGGGGCTATGGCACTTTCACGCTGTGCGACAGTCTGCACACTGCGGTCGTGTCAGAACCGCTCCAAGAGGTAGCTCCGTGGTCGTTCCGTCAGTGTCATGCACTGCAGCATGTTGTTCTGCCGGCGACTCTGCGTACGGTAGGCAATGTGGCGTTTGCAGAATGTAGCGAATTGGAGCGGGTGGTTATACCTGAGGGCGTGACGGCCATCAACGGCTCGGCTTTTAGCGGTTGTAAAGCACTTGCAGACGTCGTACTTCCATCAACGCTGCGCACGATAGAGGTCGCGGCCTTCCAACGTTGTCGGAGTCTGCATCGGATCAGCTTGCCTGAGGGCTTGGAGTCTGTGGGGAGTAATGCTTTCCAGGCAACTGACATCGACAGCATTGTACTACCCTCGACGGTGCAGAAAATCGGCGCGAATGCGTATGACAGTTGTTTGAATCTGGTGCATATCACAAGTCTTGCCGATGTTCCACCCGTCATTACGAGCAATACTTTCAGCGATTACGACAAGCAATTGGTGGTTCATTGTCACGCGCTCGATTTATATCGTCAGCCGGGAATATGGCGCCTGTTCGATCCGAAAGACTGCATCAAGGCATGGTTCGAAATTCAGGTGCAGACGGCTGATAGTCTGCAGGGCATTACCACATGTGGCGGACTGTATGAAGACGGTTCGACCATGATGATGGGAGCCATTGCGATGCCGGGGTATGCATTCAGTCATTGGAGCGATGGGGCGACGCAGAACCCGAGAGCGTTAGTTGTGACGCAGGATGAACTTCTGACGGCCTATTTTGTTCCATCGAAAAGTCAACTGCAGGAGTTGCACACGTGGGCAGGCGTACGTGTTGAGAACGGACGAATACTGATTGAGAATCTGGCGCACCGTCCGATTGCTCTGTATGATGCACAAGGGAAGTTAATCGCCATTAGTTTGAACGACTTGTCGCAGCAGGTTCCGTCGGGCGTGTATATGGCTGTTTCCGATGGAGAGCAGTGCAAAATCATCGTACCATAAGCATGATGAGTGTCAATCGGCAGCGCAG